>CAVIBE010000155.1:1869-8383 GCA_963640885.1 Oscillospiraceae bacterium
ATATTATTCCTCCATGATTGCCAAAGCGGCATTTTTACTACATTATTTTATATTAACGACCGGCAGATTTCAAGCCTCGCCCACAGGGCGGGAAGCTTTTTCGGCTTTTTTCGGCGTCTTTTTCGATGCTTTTTTGCAGCTTCTCCGCTTCTCTTTCTTCAATTTCCTCTTCAATTTTCTTCTGTACAAAGTCCTCTGCTCATAGTAAAATTGGCTTAGCGCCGGATAAAATCTTTGTGCCGGGCAACTAAAATTGATTAAAAATCATGAAACTTCATATAATTTTTGTAACATAAATAATTTGGAAAGGCAGAAAAAATGTTAAGACCTGAACCTTTGAAAAAAGGAGACAAGGTGGCAATTATCGCCCCGGCCTCCTGTGTTAAAGAAAAAGAAATAAAAAATACAGAGAAATCAATCCGGCTTTTAGGGCTCGAGCCCGTATTTTATCCGAGCTGTTTTGAAAAGCACGGCTACCTTGCCGGAACAGACGACATACGATTAAAAGATTTGCACGAAGCATTTTTAAATAAAGACGCAAAAGCTGTTATCTGCATAAGAGGCGGCTACGGCTGCGGCAGAATCTTAAAAGATATAGACTTTAATATCATCAAAGAAAATCCGAAGCTTTTTCTTGGCTACAGCGACATATCCGTCATTCACATTGCCATAAATCAGATTTGCGATATTATGACAATTCACGGAACAATGCCATCAATAAACTGGGAAAGAAGCGACGAAGCTACAGTAAATGCGCTGAAAAAATGTCTCTTTGGCTTTCCAGAGGGACAGATAATGAATCCGCCAGGCGAAGAGCTTAAGCAGCTTGTTCCGGGCAAAGCGCGAGGGCGGATTATCGGCGGAAATCTCTCGCTTTTAGTCTCAACCTTAGGCTCTGCGTTTGAAATCGATACCAAAGGCAAAATCCTCTTTATTGAAGATATCGGAGAAAAACCATACAGCATAGACCGAATGCTCAATGCGCTTTCGCTCAGCGGCAAATTTAACGACGCTTCTGGAATCATATTAGGGCCATTTGTCGACTGCGAAGAAACAGATGATGAGCCGGCGCTTACGGTTCGCGAGATTTTTGATGAAGTCATAAAGCCTTATAATAAGCCGACTATAATGAATTTCAGATGTGGTCATATATATCCTCAAATCACGTTCCCGATGGGAGCGATGACAGAAATCGACGCGAACGAGTGCACAATCAAATTTATCTAGGTCGTAGCGGTCGTTTTCATTGCGGCATAAAACGTTGAAAAATGCGCGTTTTGCAGGCGTTCCATATGCGAATTTATACGATGCGGTGGCAATACGGATTATTGGCATTGTTCACGGAACGGTTACGATGTGCAGTGTAGTAAGATAGTATACACCGTTCCCTACGGTTTCAGCCCCCACAGGTCGCCGCATACCCCAAATCATTCTAAAAAAACGGAGACTCCAGTCTCCGTTTTCGTTTTTTTCTTAATCCGTCATCTGGTATTCATAAATCTCTTTAACGAGATAGATGATTTTCGCAGCCTCAGCCCTTGTCGCCTTTCCAAGCGGATCAAACGAGCCATCAGTTCTGCCCGACATTATTCCCTCAGAAACAACCTTTTTAACCGAAGCGAGAGCCCAGTCACTTACAAGTTTCTTATCAGAAAAACTCAGCTCAGCCTCCGCATTTTCCCATTGGATGCCCTTATACGTATAGTAATTATTGAGCATAACACACATCTGCTCCCTGCTCACATTAGCATCAGGCGCAAAGCTTCCGTCACCCATGCCCTTTACTATACCATTCGCAACACCCCAGTTTACACAATCATAATACCAAGAGCCCTTAGCCACATCGCCAAACGAAGCCGCAGGAGCAACACTCACATCATCATTTCCGCTAATTTTAGAAAGCAGCGTTAAAAACTGCGCCCTTGTAAGATTTCCGTCAGGCTGAAACTCAGTCGCCGTCATTCCCTTAATTATGCCCGCATTCACAAGCTCAGTTATATACGATTTAGCCCAATGACTGCTTATATCCTTAAAATCTCCCGAAGATTCCACCTTAACAGAAATATCAAACGATTTATTACCGGCAGATACAGTTACTTTTCCGCTAAACTCACCAATCTGGTCAGTCGCTTTAAAAAGCCCGTTCTGGTCTACCGTTCCTATCTCCGGCGAACAGCTCCATGTAAACACATTATCCCTGTATAAAACCTGCGAATTGCCGTAACGCACACTCGTTACATTAAAATCATATGATTCACCTGCACCCAGAGTTGCAGAAGTCTTGTTCAAACCAAAAGTTATATCCTTAACAATGGTCACCTTCGCAGCTCCAGTGAGTTCACCACTCGTTGCAGTAATTACAGCCTCACCAGAGGCATTTTTATCCGCCGTAAACACGCCCGACGAATTAACCGTACCATAAGCAGAATCCACGCTATATGTAACCGCACCCGGAAGAGCAGCCTTTTCATACAAAGAGTTCACACCATAAGAGCTGAGCTGAACACTCATTCCCGGCAAAAGCAAAGTATTTTCCGGATAAACAGCAATGCCAGCCGCGCCTGCGGAATCCTGAGTCGTATAAACAAAGAACAAAGCGTTTGTTATGCTTCTCTGAGATTTGTCAGACGGACTGTTTACAAGCTTCGCAGAATCACTTATACCCGGCTCATCACGCGCAACAAGCGTAGTCGAACCGCCGCCGTCCATATTCACAACAGTCACACAGCCCCTACTCATCAGATACGAAGTTATATCAACAGCATTCATTCCTTTTGAAACAGTGCTCTGTCTTCCGTCAACCACAAACAGAACCATCGAACCGTCCGATTTTATACCTATACAGGTTCTCGGATTTAAAGTCTTGTCAGTCGTCCAGACAGTCCCGTTGTATGCCAGAACATTATAAACACCGACAGCCTCAGTCGCATTAACCAGCGGCGAGCCCTCATCAGTCGTAACACTTATAGTCACAGTCGAGCCCGGCACTATATTGCAAAGGTCATTATATGAAGCCGAAGCGCTGTTTGCCGATAGCACAAGCTGATTGTCCTTTATCGCCGTGCTATTTGTCTTAGGATTAACAGAGCTTACAACAGCCTCAATCACAGATCCGATTTTCAGATCTGCCCTCGAGCCCTCTTTCAAAGTGAGAACTACTTCGGCGCAAGTTCCGCTCGTCTTAGTCGTGTCAGAATATCTTGAGTTGAAAATGTGAAGCGCATTTGCACCACCGTGCGGCACATTAAAATATCCCGCATTTGTCACTGCGTCCTGAACCACAGTCTTAACTTCAGTTTTCACCTCAGTTGTCGAGCTGTTTTCGGTTGCAGTTCCGCTTCCGCCATCAGTTCCGGCAGAATCGCCCGTTGTGGATGAAGCCGCAGGCACCTCAACAGTTTCATATACATATTTTTGATAGCTTACCTTATAATTTATATTCTGCGTGCTGACCGACGCTTTCCCGGTTTTGTCGAAAGAAATGAGATATCCCGTCTGGTAGCCTCCGGTATAAAGAATACCGTCATGAATAACCGCTCCCCTCGACGAGCCGGTCGACATATCATAAATATCCGCATTTACGCCCGCTACAACCTTATATCCTTCGTTGCTGATAATATTTGACATGCTGCTGAGAGTATAAGTTTTACGCACAAGACCGTTATAAACATAAGGCTTTACTTTGCCCGAAACAACGTCCGCATCGATAACATGAGCGCTCACTATCCCGCCTGCCGCCTCATTATCGCCAACCATATAAGTGTAGGTCGTTCCCGGGCCTATTTTCTGCGACGCTTCGTAGCTGACGTTACCTATTCCGCTATAATTTGTAAATCCGGACAATAACGTAACCAACACCAGCGCCATTATTACCGCTAAAGATGTAGTCTTTTTTCTCATTTTAATTCCCCTTTTTTAATTTCGTTATTCTTCAATCCTCAAAGCCGGTTGGAAAAAGCGCTTCAGCGCACTCTTTCCTTTCAGCTCAAATTCGGTTCAAATTGATTTAGATTTCCTTAGATTGCTTTTGTGTCGATTTCTTCTCTCAATTTTGCAATAAATTCATCTATGTCAAAGACGCCCAGCTCGCCCTCTTTTCCGGAACGTACTGAAATATTTTTGTCAGTCTCTTCTTTTTCACCTATAACTAACATATATGGAGTTTTTTCAAGCTGAGCCTGTCTGATTTTGTATCCGATTTTTTCATTTCTGTCATCATACTCAACTCTTATGCCGGCATCCTGGAATTTTTTCACAACGCTTTCAGCATATGGGTGGAATTTTTCTGCAATCGGCATTACTTTTACCTGTACCGGTGCGAGCCAGAGTGGGAATCTTCCTGCGAAATGTTCTGTCAGGATTCCGATAAATCTTTCGATACTTCCAAAGATTACACGGTGAATCATTACAGGTCTGTGTTTTTCGCCATCGCTTCCGACATATGTCAAATCAAATCTCTGTGGCATCTGCATATCGAGCTGGATTGTGCCGCACTGCCATGTTCTTCCGATACAGTCTTCGAGATGGAAGTCGAGTTTTGGTCCGTAGAACGCGCCGTCGCCTTCATTTATTACGTAATCAACGCCTACGCTCTCCATCGCTTCTTTGAGTGCAGTTTCAGCCATTTCCCACTCTTCATCTGTTCCCATCGAATCCTCCGGTCTTGTTGAAAGTTCGATATGATATTTGAATCCGAAAATTGAGTAAACATCGTCTATAAATTTAACTACGCCTATAATTTCGTCCTTTATCTGTTCCGGCAGCATGAAAATATGCGCATCGTCCTGTGTGAAAGTTCTTACTCTCATAAGACCGTGAAGTGCGCCTGAGAGTTCATGTCTGTGTACCTGTCCCAACTCGCCCATTCTGATCGGGAAGTCTCTGTATGAGTACATTTTTCTCTTATATGCGAGCATCGAACCCGGGCAATTCATCGGCTTGATTGCGTAATCTTCGCCGTCAATCTTTGTAAAATACATATTGTCTTTGTAGTGATCCCAGTGTCCTGAAGTTCTCCAGAGCTGTTCGTTCAAAATCAGTGGAGTCTTTATTTCCTGATATCCTCTCTTTGCGTGCTCCTCTCTCCAGAAGCTTTCGAGCGTATTTCTTATAACCATACCTTTTGGCATGAAGAACGGGAATCCCGGGCCTTCTTCCATGATTGCGAAAAGATCCATTTCTTTGCCTATCTTTCTGTGGTCTCTTTTCTTTGCTTCTTCCAGTCTTTCGATATATTCATCGAGCATTGCCTGTTTAGGAAAACATGTTCCGTAAATTCTCTGGAGCATAGGATTTTTTTCGCTGCCTCTCCAATATGCGCCGGCAACGCTCATCAATTTAATCGCTTTGATAGCTCCGGTTGAAGCCACGTGTGGTCCTGCGCAAAGATCAGTGAAATCTCCCTGCTTATAGAATGAGATTACTGCGTCTTCAGGCAGGTCTTTTACGAGTTCAACCTTATACGGCTGGCCGAGGTCTTCAAAATATTTTATTGCTTCTTCTCGAGGCATTTCAAATCTTTCCAGCGGATAATTTGCTGAAATAATTTTGTTCATTTCTTTTTCGATTTTAGCGAGATCCGCTTCTGTAAGACGGTGTTCCATATCGAAATCGTAATAAAATCCATTGTCTATTGAGGGACCTATGCCAAATTTTACGTCCGGGAAAAGTTTTTTTACAGCCTGCGCCATTATATGTGAGGTTGTATGTCTATACGTGTCTTTTGCTCTTGCGTCGTCAAATTTGAGGATTTCGAGCATACAGTCGTTTTCAACCGGAAAACTCAGCGGTTTTACTTCTCCGTCAACAACTCCGACAACTGCTTCTTTTGCCAGACCCTGACTTATTGATTTTGCAATGTCTTTGATGGTTTTTCCACTTTCCACTTCTCTGATGCTTCCGTCTTTAAGCGTAACTTTTACCATTCTTTTTCTCTCCTTAAATTTATATTTTTTCAAAAAAATATAACCCCGAATACCAAAATTTATGGCATTCGGGGCAGTTTTCATTACTGCGGTTCCACCCGATTTATACTCAATATCATCTATAACGGGATGAACCGGCACTTTTTCAAAAGTGCTGCTCCGGGATGGTTTTCAATTCGGTTTCAACAAGCCTTCTCAGCTAACGGCTCTCTCTGTGGTCTCTGGCGAATCTACTCTTCCCTTCGTCGCATTAGCTATATACTCTATATTAGCCTCTTATTTATTTTTGTCAATGAATATGAGTGGGATTTAATCAACTTTTTATAAATTCTTTTACAAAATTGCCTCAATTTTCTTTTCTGTGGTTTCAAAAAAATCGGTATCCCAGACCAGTATCGGTTTTGTGCGGGTTTTGAATTGTTCGTATGCGGCGCAGCAATTTTCGCATCCGCCGACAACAACCAGCGCTTCGTAATCAACGCCTTCGCGTGCAAGTTCAAATTCTTTTCTTCCCTTGAAACGTTCCTGAAGCATTTGCACAAAGGTTTTTCTGTCATATCTTGGATTGCATCCCCCGCAATATCTTATTC
>CAVIBE010000155.1:8393-12196 GCA_963640885.1 Oscillospiraceae bacterium
ATCTTATTCCTATCATCGTATTCTCCTTAATTAAAATAAACAATTTATTTTATTATATATCAGAGGCACAAAAATTACAGCATTTTTTTGCAATGCGACATATATATTGCCATTTGGGGCGGCGACAATATGGGGGTGGCGGGAGTTTACATGCAACGATGGCGGGAGTTTACGCGCAACGGTTGCGAACCGTTCTAAACTCCAAAACAAAAAGCGGCTCATACGAGCCGCCCTTTGCGCTATGTCAAATTTAATTATTCAACGATACCAGCTAATTTCTTAGCTAATTCTTTCTTCATTGGGAGGTTGCCCTGTCTTGAGATCATGATTCTCTGAGCCTGAGGTGAACCTGCACCGTGGAGAGATTCTGTTCTGTAACCAACAGCAGCAGCGCCGAGGCAAAGATTTTCGATAAATCTTAAGATCTTCTGTCTGTTTTCTACAGGAACGTTACCGTTACCAACGAAGTACTTCTTGCAGTAATCGCCAACTGTTAAACCGCTAACTGTAGGAACTTTAACATCTGAATTGAAGTCAGCTTCTGATGGCATTGTTACTACGAGACCACCAGCGATATCTTCTGCTAATCTTACGATTTCATAAGGGAATCTTGTTACGTTCTGCTTACATACGTTAGCTAAGAGCAGGTTGATCTGATAGTTACCAGCTTTTGTCTGCTGTCCTTCAGCTGAACATGCAATACCGCAGCAGAATAATGTTTCATTTAAGTGTGTCATTTCGATGAGCTTATCTTTGATATGTGAAGCTTTCTGAGCGCCATTGTATTCAGCAGCAACTGCAGCAGCACCGATAAGAACGTCGCCAACACCAACTTTACATCCGCCATATGACTGTCTGTGATAGCCGGCAAATCTTTCTACGAGCATTCCTGAGAAATCCCATTCGCCGCACATAAAGATTCTTTCGTTTGGTACGAATACGTGGTCAAATACTACGAGAGCTTCCTGTCCGCCAAATTCTTTGTTACCTGTGTCAATGCCTTCGCCGCCTTCGAGTTTTCTTGTATCACATGACTGTCTGCCATAGATCATGAAAACGCCTTCAGCATCTGACTGGATAGCAAATGATACTGCATAATCTTTGTCAGCTTCTGTCATTGAAATTGTAGGCATGATAAGGTGTTCGTGTGAGTTGATTGAACCTGTCTGGTGAGCTTTTGCACCGCATACTACGATACCGTCAGGTCTTCTTTCAACGATTCTTACGAATAAATCAGGATCCTTCTGAAGATGTGGTGGAAGACCTCTGTCGCCCTTAGGGTCTGTCATAGCTCCGTCTACTACGAAGTCTTTGTCTTCGATGTATTTAACATAATTTTTGAAGTTTTCGTGATACTTTGTGCCATATTTTTCGTCGATTTCATATGTAGTTGAGAATACAGCATTGAAAGCGTCCATACCTACGCATCTCTGGAAACATGAAGCTGTTTTCTGACCGAGAAGTCTCTGCATCTTAACTTTTTTTCTAAGGTCATCTGTGCTCTGGTGAAGATGAGCAAATCTGTTGATTTTCTTTCCTGATAAGCAAGATGTAGCTGTCATTAAATCTTCATATTCAGGCTGCTGAGCGAGCTCATAAGTCATAGCCATACAATTGATTGATGGTCTGATGATTGGATCGTCAACCCAGTTTTCTACTTTTTTACCAAATGAATACACCTGAGTATTGAGAGCTCTTAAGCTTTCGATATACTGCTCTTTAGTCATTAATGCCATAATGAATCACTCCTTTAAATATTTAAAAAATTTATAACATATCGACAGCCGAAAAGTGCAACTGCCGAATTATGCACCAATCCATTCTTATCGTTCGCCCCTCATGAGCTTCCTTGCCATTTCGATAAGATCGTCGCTGACTGACGTGTCAAGCTTTACATCTTTTATTTCCGCAATCTCTTCCATGAGCATTTCTTTAACGATTTCCTCAGTAGTAATCTGAGCGGAAGGACAACCGCTGCAAGCGCCCGTAAGTCTGACAGTAACTACTCCGTCTTCTAACTTAGTAAGCACGGCTCCTCCGGAATGTTCTCCAAGGATGGGATTTATTTTTTCTGCAAGAACCTGTTTTATTCTCTCTTCCATCTTTGGCCTCCTTATAATCAATGGTTTTATGACAAAAAAATACAATTCATCGTACCACTCAACATTCTATCATCTATTCCCAATTTAATCAAGAGATAAAACAAATGATTTCGGGTATATACTGTAAATCTTAGTCAATATGTAGCATATGATTTTATCTGCAAAACCGCTTCACGCTCTGGGATGTGTTTTTTCATAGACTTCTTTTATATTGTTTTTATTGGCAAACAGATATACCTGCGTGGCTGCCGCATCTTCATGACCCAAAAGCTCCTGAAGCGATTTCAAATCAGCTCCGTTATGTATCATATGAACGGCAAACGAGTGTCTGAGTATCTGTGGCGTGATTTTGTGCTCTATTCCCGCTTTTTCTGCGTAATATTTGATCATTTTCCACAATCCCTGTCTGGTTATCCGGTTTCCATATGTATTTACAAAAAGTGCTTTTTCGTCATTGCTTTTTATCATTGAGTCTCTGCATTCGGATAAATATTCCTGCATAGCCTGCCTGCAAATTCTCCCCATCGGTATTACGCGACCCTTTCCGTCTTCGTTTCCGCAAGCCGCAAAGCTCATTTTGAGATTTACATCGCTCACGTCCATTTGCACAACTTCTGACACGCGCATTCCCGTAGCATACATAAGTTCAAGTATAGCCTTGTCCCTTTTTCCTTTAATCGAATCATCCGGCTGTGACAACAGCAGCTCAACTTCTTCGAGGCTTATATATTCCGGAGTTTTCCTTTCGGTTCTTGGAGTTTTTATCTGTTCAACGGGATTCTCGGTTACGTCGCCTCTCATTTCCAAAAATGTGAACAAAGCTCTTACTGACGCCATCTTTCTGTTTATCGTAGACGTCGTTCTGCCTTCTTTTTTTAAATAAAGCAAATAAGTTATTACAGTTGCATTGCTGACATCCGAAAACTTCTCTATATGCTTGTCACGCAAAAAGCTTATAAAGCCCTTTGTATCTCTTCGATATGCTTGAAGCGAATTCGGAGCCATCTTTTTTTCCTGGAACAAATATGCTTCAAATTCTTCAAAAATCGTATCCATCATATACTCCTAAACCTATTCATCCGTTACCAACCAAAAGCCGCGCGAGATGCAGATTCTCTTACAGCTATAACCATTATACAAAATTTTTTAACAATTTAAAAGCATTTGTTAAATTTGCTATGCATAAAACCTCCGTCTCAAGACATAAAAATGTACATACCCCTTATTAAAGATATGTACATTTTGATTTGTCTTCATTAAATTATTTTTCAGTTGCATTTTTCTCTTGGTCGAGGTTCTCTTCTGCTTTGTCAGACTCTTTATCAAGGTCGCTTTCTGTCGCATCAGTTTCATTTTGAGTTATTTCTTTATGCTCATTGAAATAATTTTTGAATGCGTCGAGTACTCCCTCGTTATCATCTATAAAATATGCTCTGGCTATGCTTCCGTCCGAATCATAATCGCAGCCGTCCCACCAAATTGCAACTTTTATGCGGCTGTAATCGTTGATCTTTGCAAACATATCCCTAACCCACTGCGCTTTATCGCCGCCGTAGCTGCTGCATGCAAATTCAGTTATCATCAGCGGTTGTGAAAACCAGCTGCAATACTGATAATAGAAATTATCGTATATTGTCGCAAAGCTTCTCCAGTTTTCAGCATAGTGATAAGTTCCGGTATTGTAACCGGTAAGCCCTACTA
>CAVIBE010000155.1:12206-16231 GCA_963640885.1 Oscillospiraceae bacterium
CCCTACTATATCAACATATTCGTCGCCCGGATAATAGCACAAAGCGTGATTCCATGTATAGTTCGGGTAGGCACGCTCGTTAGGATTCCAAACCCAGATTGTGTTTTTTAGCGCTCCGTTCTTTTCAAATATGCTGTAAACATATTTATAAAATTCGATATAAAGGCTCGTATCCTTGGACGTATGGTATGCAGAATACATACACCAGTCGCCGTTCATTTCGTTACACAGTCTGAACAGCACCGGTTTTTCGCTTTCCGCAACCGTCTTTGCATATTGATTGAGAAAATCATCATATTTTCCATTTAAAGCGTCCATGAGCATATTGCCCTTACCGTCAGAATTTGCAACAGTCTGAAGCGTAAGCTCTACTGTTCTTTCTTCAGCGGCAGCATTTGCCAAAACGGTTTTAAGCTTCTCGATATTCGTATTTATATTAGTATAATATAAGAGGAATTTGAACTTACCCTCAACTCTGCTCTCGGTAGTTTTAAGCTGAGTCATGTCATAAGGCGCAGCCGGCTCAAATATCCCCCAGGTCAGCTGACTGTCTGCCGAAAAATACTTTTTATACAGAGCGGCAGTCTCCTCGTTCCAGTTTTTATTCTCAACGGTCTGAGTTTGTCGGTTTACTGCCTTTACGGTCTGCTGTGTAAACGACAACGTATTCATAATGTCCATATAGGATTTTGAACCTGTCGCAGTCTGAAATGGTGAGCTGCTCTTAAATAAAAACGTCAGAACCTCGCTCGAATTTATCTTTACATCCACGCTCGCATAATAGCACTTGTCATTATTGACCCTCGCCAGCGGGCTTCTGTACCATTCAAGCACATTAGCCGTATGTCCTGCCACAGTCGCAGTCCTTTTTACTACCTTTGTATATGTAGACGAATCGCTTATAAATTTATTGCCATAATTCACATAAGACGCATAGCTGCCCACACTCGCCAGATGCTGACGATAGATTTCTATTCGCAGGTCAGACTTTTCGAGCACAGTCCTGAATTCAGACCAGCTCATGTCAATCTTCATGTCGTTTGAAGCCATTACCTTGTATCCGTCAACATAATTATAGAAATACATGCTGTATTCGTTTATAACTTCCGTTCCAAAAAGACCGCTCGTGTCTGAGGAGGCATTTCCGTCATCCTTTGACGATTCTTCAGGATAAAATTCCTGCGATTGTTCATATTTCTTATCCGTTATAAACGAAACGCTTCCCGTCTCTGCGTAATACATCAGCGCAAAGTCCATCATCGTAGCTACGTCCCGGAGCTTCACATAATTATATCCGTTGACATTATAGGCTTTAAGCTTGAGTTTGTTCCCGCTGAAATAAACCTCTGAAACAGTTTCCTGAATCTGTTTGTTGTCGGGGTTTTCCGGCTCATAATTTTCCGTGCCGTCCGCCTCGTAATTTTTTCCTGCAGTTATCACAACTCTGTCGTTTTCTTTATCGTATTCAACCTGAAAGTTTTTGTCGGTTTGAGACAGTGCCGCCGCAATATCTCTCAATTTAAAATAGTTATTCCCTTCAATATTATATCCTTCGATTTCTACTTCAGTTCCATTCACATCAATAGCCGACGATGAATATGTAGCCGAGTCCGTCTCTGCAAATGCGCATATGCTGCCAAATGCGACAAAAGACAGAATCAGAGAAATAAAAATCAGCTTTTTAATTATTAATCTCACCTCTACCTCCATAAACATTTCGCAAGAGATATTCCTGCAACGGTTTTGCCATCGTGAATTTCTCCCGACAATATCATCTTCATCAACTCATCTATCTTATATTCCTCAATTTCCAGACTTTCCGTTTCGTCGAAACAGGTTTCGCCCGGTGTCAGCTCTTCTGCCATGAAAATATGTACATATTCGTCGCAAAAACCTGCCGTCGGATAAAATTCGGTTATATGCGTCCATTTAGCCGCAGTATATCCGGTTTCTTCTTTAAGCTCACGCTTCGCAGTCTCAAGAGGTTCTTCTCCCGGGTCCATCAGACCTGCCGGTATTTCCAAAAGTTCCTCGTCAACTGCGATACGATACTGGCGCACCATAACTATATTTCCGTCAGCTTTGATTGGAATAATAGCTACCGCTCCGCCTTTGCGCACAATTTCGCGCTTTGCTTCGTGGCCGTTGGCAATTACATCGTCTACTTTCAGAGTAAGTATCTTGCCTTCATAGATTGTAGTTTCTTTAGTGATTATCTCTTCCATTTTCCTCAAATTCTCTCGATATTTCTTAATATTTGTTATTTCGGCTATTTTTGTGCATCAAATCTCGCCGCAGCTAAAGCTCCGTTAAATACAGCGCCTCTCATGCCCTGTTGTTCAAGAACTCTGACGCACTCAATGGTGATTCCGCCCGGTGAGCAAACCATGTCTTTAAGCTCGCCGGGATGCTTTCCTGTCTCCAGAACCATAGCCGCAGAGCCTTTTACCGCCTGAGCCGCAAATTTATATGCCTTATCTCTCGGCATTCCTGCTGCAACTCCTGCATCTGCCATAGCTTCAATAAACATATACACGTATGCCGGGCTGCTTCCGCTGAGCGCCGTTACCGCAGGAATCAGTCTTTCCTCAACTTCTTCTGACTGTCCTACAGAGTCAAACAGCTCTTTGACTATAGCTAATTCCTCATCGGAAACGTTGGCATTTCTCGACAGAGACGCCATTCCCATGCCTATCATAGCCGGTGTGTTTGGCATTGATCTTACGATTTTCGCATCTGCGCCTAAAAATTCTTCAAGCTCTTCGATTGTTATGCTCGCCATGATTGATACAAAAATCTTGTCTTTTCTGACATTGTCTTTTATTCCCTCAAACATTTTTGAAAAGAAAATTGGCTTAACCGCGAATATTACCATGTCGCTGTTGTCCACGACTTCTGCATTTGATGCGCATTTATTCACGCCGGTCTCAGCAACCAGCTTGTCGAGTTTTTCCTGTCCACGGTTAAACGCATAGACTTCTTTTTCTCTTCCGGGCGAGGCCGCAACATATCCTCTCAGAATCGCTGCGCCCATATTTCCTGTGCCTATGAATCCGATTTTCATTTTCATTCCCCCTTGCTCAAAAATTTAAACTTTGAGATCTATGTCTACGCCCAGCTCGTCTTTGTGCTGTTCTATTTCGGGATATATATATCCTTCAAGAAATTCTGTCACCTGCTGAGCGGATCTTCCTATATAATCCTCCGGTTTAACGAGGTTTTCAACGTCTGATTTGTTAAGCCCGAACATTTCGTCGTCGGTGATCCTATCGAGGAGGTCGTTTTTGAGTCCAAATTCTTTGACCTGACGTCCTGCCTGCATGGAATGAACTCTTATGTGCTCGTGCAACTCCTGCCTGTCTCCGCCTTTCTTTACAGCCTCCATTATTATATTTTCGGTTGCCATAAACGGAATTTCGTTCATTATATGCTGAGTTATAACCTTGTCGTAAACCACAAGCCCCGAAGTTACGTTTATACAGATGTCGAGCAGTGCGTCTGTCGCCAAAAAGCTTTCCGGCAGCACTATTCTTCTGTTTGCTGAATCATCCAGGGTTCTTTCAAACCACTGTGTCGCCGCTGTCATTGCTGTATTATTTACATTATTAATGACATATCTGGAAAGTGAAGCGATTCTTTCGCTTCTCATCGGATTTCTCTTGTATGCCATTGCTGACGAACCAATCTGGTGTTTTTCAAACGGTTCTTCTATTTCTTTTAAATGCTGGAGCATTCTTATGTCGTTTGTCATCTTGTGTGCGCTCTGAGCGATTCCGCTTAGGATTGACAGCACCTTGAAATCAATTTTTCTCGTATAAGTCTGTCCTGAAACAGGGATACTGCCTTTAAATCCGACTTTTTCTGCCACAAGCAAATCGAGCTTCTTAACTTTTTCGTGGTCGTTGTCAAAAAGCGAGAGGAAACTTGCCTGTGTTCCTGTCGTGCCCTTAACTCCCAGAAGCATCAGCTCGTCTATTTCTCTTTCTACGTCTTTGAGGTCAAAATAGAAGTCCTGCATCCAGAGT
>CAVIBE010000156.1:0-5898 GCA_963640885.1 Oscillospiraceae bacterium
ACTTGCATGTGTTAAGCACGCCGCCAGCGTTCATCCTGAGCCAGGATCAAACTCTTAATTAAAGTTTATCGCTCAGAATGTCTTTGCTGACATTCCAGAAAAATCATTGTTATTTATTGACGATTTCTCGTCATATAAAGGAATTGTCTGTTTTCCTGCACTATATAGTTTTCAATGTTCTCGCCCGCACTTGTCTTAGCGAGCTTTTATAGAATATCATCCGCGATTGGGTTTGTCAATAGGCTTTTTGAGTAAAATGCGATTAATTTACGATTAATTTTAAAGATTAATTTTAAGGTTAATATGGTTTTTTATAATTTACGGCGGCGCAGGAACGGCACACAGGCACGTTCCCTACGGCGAAACGTTGGAAAACGCACGTTTTAGGAACGACACACAGGTCGTTCCCTACGGCAAAACGTTTAAAATGCACGTTTTAGAAGCGGCACACAGGCACGTTCCCTACGACGAAACGTTGAAAAACGCACGTTTTAGGAACGACACACATGGCGTTCCCTTCGGCGAGCCATATTGCCACCGCCTTTTTTATTTTTTATCCCACTTATCATAATCTGTATGAAGCAGATGGTGAGCTTTTTCCGACAGAGGTTTTTCGAGAAATTCCTCATACAGTTTTATCACGGTCGGGTTTTCGTGCGAAAATCTCAGATTAGCCACTTTATCCAGACCATAGAGAATCTTTCCTCTATCTTCCGCCAATTCCATGCAATCACGTATAGACTGACCGCCTCCGCCTGCGCATCCGCCCGGACAGGCCATGATTTCCACGAAATCATACTTTACTTCTCCGCGCTTAAGAGCATTTATGAGATTTCTCGTATTCCCCAAACCGCTTGCCACGGCAACCTTGAGCGGAATACCCTGAATCTCAAAAGAAGCCTCTTTCCATCCTTTCATTCCTCTTACATCCTTAAACGCATCCGGATCAGGATTCTTGCCGGTAACAAGATAAGACGCACTTCTCAAAGCAGCTTCCATAACGCCGCCTGTAGTGCCGAAAATAACAGCCGCTCCAGTGCCCTCACCGAAAAATTCATCAAATTCCTCTTCCTTGAGTTCCTGCGGTTCAATGTGGTCCGCTTTTATCATCCTTGCAATTTCTCTTGTAGTAAGCACCAGATCTACATCCTGGCCAAATTCCGTGCTGGACATATCCGGAACAGTTTCTTCATATTTTTTAGCCATACATGGCATTATTGATACAGAAAATACTTTTGCCGGATCTATACCGAGACACTGAGCTATATATGTTTTGCTAAGCGCACCAAACATCTGCTGCGGCGATTTTGCCGTAGAAAGCTGAGGTACAAGTTCAGGATACTGACTTCTGACAAATCTCACCCATCCAGGGCAGCAGGAAGTAAACATTGGGAACTTATAGTCCTCCTTATGCGAAAGTCTTTCTAAAAATTCACTTCCTTCTTCCATTATAGTAAGGTCGGCGGCAAAATTCGTATCAAAAATATAATCGAAGCCCAGTCTCCTCAAAGCACTCACAAGTCTTCCTGTCGTAGCTTTTTCGGTCGGAAGCCCCACGTCCTCGCCCCAGGCTGTTCTGACTGCCGGCGCAACCTGCACAATCGTAATCTTATCAGGGTCACCAATTACATCGAACATAAGCTCCATATCAGATCTCGTTCTCAATGCGCCTACCGGGCAATGAGTTATGCACTGACCGCAAAGAGTACAATTCGCCTCCTCGAGAGTCATATTATCCCTTACACCAACCGTGGTTCTGTATCCGGAACCGGTTATATCCCACACATTCATGCCCTGTATCTTATCACAGACCTGGATACATCTCATACATTTTATGCACTTTGATTCGTCTTTTACAAGCGGATAATTCTTATCCCACTTGCTCGGCTCTGCTACATTTTTATACGGATTGTCCAAAATTCCCAAATCCGTTGCAAGCTCCTGCAAAGTGCAATTTCCACATCTTGCGCAAGTCGCACATTTGCAATCGTGGTCAGAAAGTATAAGTCTTACGTTAACTTTTCTCGTTTTTCGCACCTTAGGACTGTTTGTATATATTTCCATTCCCTCTTCTACAGAGGTATTGCAGGCTGCAACAAGCTGCTCCTTGCCTTTTACTTCTACAGCACAGACCCTGCATGCTCCGATTTCGTTAAGTCCCTCAAAATAACACAGATGAGGAATATGTATATCAAGCTTCAGCGCTGCATTTAATATAGTGGTGCCTTCTTCTACTTTTACAGCTTTACCATTAATAGTTAAGTTTACCATTTGCTTACTCTTCCTCCTCTGAATGCTCCATAACCGTATCTGTCACACCTGAGACATCTCGAAGACTCCTGATTTGCCTCCTGATCCGTCATTCCCTGCTCTATTTCCATAAAGTCGCCGCCTCTGTCTTTGGCAAGCCTTACCTTTAAGTCAATTCTGCCGCAAGGCGGTTTATCTTCAATTCTCGGTCTTGGAATGTCAACATCAACTTCAATTTCATGATGATATCCGAGATACGCATCTATATTTGCAGCAGCAACCTTACCCGCAGCTACAGCCGCTATAACCGTCGAAGGTCCTGTTACGCAGTCTCCTCCGGCAAAGATTCCCGGGAATCCGTCTATGCCGCTGGTACTCTGCGCATTGATAGTTCCTCTGTTTACAGGTATTCCCAGTTTCTCGAAATGAGCTGTATCTATAGCCTGACCTATTGCAGATATTATTATCTGACAAGGAATCTCTTCCTCAGGAAGGTTCGCATCCACAGGAGAAGGTCTGCCCGATCTGTCATTCGTACCTATAATCTGAGGTTTTACCCAAAGTCTTCTGACCGCTCCCTCAAGGTTTGCCTCTATTCGCGCAGGCTTCATCAGCTGCATAAGATTACAGCCTTCAGCCACCGCGCCGTCAATTTCTTCGTCCAGAGCCGTCATATCGTCTTTTCTTCTTCTATATACGATGCTCACGTTGCTCGCGCCCAAACGTTTTGCTGTTCTTGCAACGTCCATGGCTACATTGCCGCCGCCTATAACAACGACTTCTTTGCCCGCAAAATCAGGCAGCGAGCCGTCGCCTATGCCTCTGAGCATTTCAACCGCAGAGATTACACCTCTCGAATATTCTCCCGGTATACCGATTTCTTTATGTATATGCGCGCCAATTCCTATATAAATAGCGTCGAAATCTTTCCTGATTTTATCTGTTGCAGCTTCGTTAGCCATATCATAATTGAGCGCAACTTCCACTCCTGTTGATAAAATGGCGTCTATATCTTCCTGCAGGCGTTCCCTCGGAAGTCGGTAGCTTGGAATACCATATCTTAGCATTCCTCCGAGTTGTTCCCTCTTCTCGAAAATTTTAACCTTATGACCCATGAGTGACAAAAAATACGCAGCCGTAAGACCTGTCGGTCCGCCGCCTATGATAGCAACTTTTTTCCCGGTATCAGGCATCCTTGCAGGAACAGGTACGTTCTTTGCGTTTTCTACGGCATATCGCTTTATTCCTCTAATATTTACAGGGCTGTCTATCATATTTCTCCTGCACCTTGTTTCGCACGGATGCTCACAAATAAGCGCACAAACTGTAGGGAACGGATTGTCTTTTCTTATAAGTTTTACAGCATCATCGCATCTTCCCTCGCGAACCAATGCCACGTATCCCGGAACGTCTACTCCTGCCGGACACATTTCAACACAGGCTACAGATTGTCTCTGTTTTAAGATAGTTGCCGCACACCTCTGGTGAAGCACGTGTTCTTCGTAATCTTCCCTGAATCCTCGCAGACCCTTGAGCACCATGTTCGCCGCTTCGTAACCTATCGCGCAGTCTGCCGAATCATATATCGCCTGAGCAGTCTTTTCGATTAAAGGAATTATATCCAGCGTAACATTTTTATCAGAACGGTTAATGCTAAGCACATCTTCAAGAAGATTTTCAAGCTGTCCGAGACCTACACGACACGGGACACACTTACCGCAAGTTTGCGCATGACACAGCTTCAAAAATGCTGCAGCCATATCAACCGGACACAAACCGGGCGGACTTGCAATTATTCTTCTCTCCAAATCCCGGTAAAGATTTTCTACAGTTTTTTCTGCTCGATCTCTTGTTTTGAAATCAAGTCTGTTCATAATAGTCTACCTCCTCGCATATTAAAAACGGCTAAACCGATTTTTATTCCCCTCTATTGACAGTTACGAAAAAACATACTTTCCTTATTTTGCGCAATAAAAAAACGAACTGTTGCAGACTTACAACAGTTCGCATAAATGTGTGGCGGAGAGCATGGGACTCGAACCCACGGGGCTGTTACACCTTACTCGCTTTCCAGGCGAGCTCCTTAGCCACTCGGTCAACTCTCCTTGCGCTAAAATGCCCCTCAATTATACCATCGTAAAAAACTGTTGTAAAGGGCTTTATTTTCTATTTTAAGCTGTTCCACACATAATCTTTCATGTGATTAACATCAATTACATCCTTATGTCTAACAGGCTTTTTGTCCAGATCTCTTAATCCTTCCGGAACAGGAACCCCTGTTTCATCAGAAAGGCTCGCGATATAATGGAAATCTGAAAGCTCGATATCAAGACCGATGCCGTGAGAAACCGCACTTGCGAATTTATATGGGCTCGCAGTGGATACAATCACCGTCTTTGTCTTGTCGCCGGTTTCTTTTACATAATTTTTGTAAACGCTATATGCAACAGCAGTATGAGTATCCATAAGATATCCGTTATTATCATAAGCATCGCCTATTGCAAGAAGCGTGGTGTTCTGATCCGCAAATCCGCCGAAGAAATCCTTCATTTTTTCTTTTATCTTATCAGATACTTCATAATGCTTTTCTCTTTCCAGCGATTTCATGTATGACTTGATCTCTTCGCCGTTCATTGCTGAGAAATGATAGAGCAGACGTTCCAAATTGCTGGAAATCAGAATATCCATCGATGGCGAATTTGTCAAGTGGAAAGTTCTGTCGGAATCATATTTTCCTGTGCTTATAAAATCAGTAAGAACTTTGTTTTCATTAGATGCACAGATAAACTTTTTAATTGGGATTCCCATTTCTTTTGCATAGTATGCAGCTAAAATATTTCCGAAATTTCCTGTAGGCACAGTCACGTTAATGCTTTCGCCCGGCTCAATTTCTCCAACCTCCATGAGTTTTGCATAAGCATAAACATAATATGCAACCTGCGGAACCAATCTTCCTATATTTATCGAATTTGCAGATGAAAGTTTATATCCCTTTTTAAGCAAATCTTCTGAAAAATCGCTGTCGGCAAAAATGTTTTTAACTCCTGTCTGAGCATCGTCGAAGTTTCCTTTTATCGCAAATACATGAGTATTTGCGCCTTCCTGAGTTACCATCTGTCTCTTCTGAACTTCACTGACACCCTCATCAGGGAAAAATACGATAATCTGAGTATTAGGCACGTCTGCAAAACCTTCGAGAGCCGCTTTTCCGGTATCGCCCGAAGTTGCTGTTAAAATTGCAATCTGCGCTGTTTCATTTTCTTTTTTCATAGCTGTAGTCAGCAAATATGGCAAAATCGACAAAGCCATATCCTTAAATGCAGCTGTTTTTCCATGATAAAGTTCGAGGAAATATGCCGGTGTGTCGGTCCCTACCTTAGCCATAGGCGCAATTTCTTCTCTTGAAAATTTTGAATCATACGCATTGTCAACACAATATGCGATTTCCTCAGGCGTAAAATCATCAAAGAATTTTCCTATTACCAGCTTAGCTATTTCCTGATAATTTTTTCCTGCCAGGTCTTTAAGCTCAATGCCCAGCTTAGGAATTTCTGTAGGTACAAAAAGACCTTTGTCTTCTGCTATTCCTCTTATGATTGCCTTGGCAGCATTCATCTTGTCTGAGCTGCCTCTTGTACTGGAATACAT
>CAVIBE010000157.1:0-5295 GCA_963640885.1 Oscillospiraceae bacterium
CTCGTGCGATGCGCGATCTCGGCGATTTTCTTAAAGAGTATAAACAGAAATAGAAATAGAATCAGCAAAATCCGGCGGCGACCTTTCGAGGCCGCCGTCTTAATGTTTGACAAGCCACTTCTTGTTTGATAATATGTTTAAGCGCGTTAGATTGAAGCGAAAATTTAACGGATTAAATATAAACAAACACAAGGGATGGAGCTAAAACATGAGAAACGAAATACTTCTTATAATAAATCTTTTGATGATATATTCAGCAGTTCTGTTATTCTATAAATTCTTTGGAAAAAACGGACTTCTTGCATTTTCAATAATAGCCACTATACTCGCAAACATAGAAGTAATGCTGATTGTAAATGCGTTCGGGTTAGAGCAGACACTCGGAAACGTGCTTTTCGCCTCAACTTTCCTCATCACAGACATCTTGAGCGAAACCGAAGGCAAAAAAACAGCCCAGAAAGTAGTCAACATATCAATCGGCGCCTCGCTGAGCTTCATAATAATATCACAATTCTGGCTTTTGTATACACCATCGCCAAACGACTGGGCATTTTCACATTTCCAGGCACTGTTCAGCAACACACCACGTATAGTCCTCGCCGGATTCATCGTTTACGCAATAGTGCAAAAGTTAGATATATTCCTCTACCATAAATGGTGGGATTTCACGCAGAAAAAATTCGGCAGTCAGGAAAGATTCCTCTGGCTCAGAAATAACGGCTCAACCCTTATTTCACAGCTTTTCAACTCAATCCTGTTCAACGTCTTTGCGTTTGTCGGAACATATCAGGTTTCAACATTAGTGAGCATAATAATCTCAACATACGTAATATACATCGTTACAACGCTTTGCGATACACCATTTGTATATCTGGCACGAAAAATTCACAGATCTTAGCCGGAATTTTTTTCAAAGCACGAAAAGTGGCGCAGAAAGAAAAATTTCTCTCTGCGTCATATTTATTCCTGTTCAAAAATCCTGTCTTTAGGAAACTTTGTCGATATAGTTCTGCTTTTAGCAAGCCGCGCAGCGCCGAACCGCTCAAATATTAAGGATTGACCGTATAATGCTCCATGCTTGACAGAGCATTTTCAATAAGTCCCTCCACATCAAGATGAGACTCAGATTCCTTTATGCTTTCGAGCTTAGGTTTCGTCGATGGATGCTTAGGCAAAAATACTGTACAGCAATCCTCAAAAGGCTGGATCGAAGTCTCAAAAGTGCCAATCTTCTGAGCTATTTCCATTATGTCAACCTTATCCATCGCAATAAGCGGCCTCATTACAGGAATTTCAACCGCATTGTCCGTAACCACCAGCCCCTGCACAGTCTGGCTTGCAACCTGACCGATATTTTCGCCTGTTATGAGAACATCAGCCTTTACCTCGCGCGCAAGCCGCTCCGCAATTTTCATCATAAAGCGCCTTGAGAGGATAGTCATCTGCTCCTCAGGACAATTCTCGTTTATCGCCTGCTGAATTTCAAGCAGATTTATGCAATGAACCTTAATCCTGCCGCAATATCCGGCAAGGATTTTCGTCAAATCAAGAACCTTTTCCTTTGCACGCTCACTTGTGAACGGATACGAATGGAAATGTATAGCCTCAATGTTCATTCCTCTTTTTGCCATCATCCACGACGCTACAGGACTGTCTATGCCGCCCGAAAGAAGCACCAGACCCTTGCCATTCGTCCCCAGAGGAAGCCCCCCGAATCCGGCGATCTTGTCGTGATATATATAAGTATGGTCCCGTCTCACATCTATAAAAAGCAGGCAATCCGGTTCGTGAACGTTTACCCTGAGAGGATAATTCGGATCGTCATTGCAGGCTTTAAGGACACTTCCCCCGGCTTTTCGCGCAATCTCAGGCGAAATTATAGGAAACTGCTTGTTGCTTCGCTTCGCTTCTACCTTAAAAGTGTCAATGCGCTGCTCTTTTCTTATTTCTTTCATATATTCAGCCGCATCTGCGAAAATCGTTTCCGGATCAGACGCTACCTCAGCGGCAATGCTTACCGTTGCAACTCCAAAAACCTTCGCGATTTCAACAGCCATTTCAGCCAGCCTGTCCTTTTCGGCAGTTCTCGCAAAAACAACACCTTCATACCTCCATACGGACGCATCAGGAAAACCTTTTATCGCTTTTCTTATTCTTTCTATCAGCACCCGCTCAAAATACGGCTTATTCATCCCTTTAAGAGCAATTTCGCCATATTTTATTATCAAAACCTTATCCATCGGCCTCTGCCACTCCTTTTGTTAAAATATCTAATATTATCCCGCATTTACGCTTTTGCGCTATATTTACGCTTTTGCGCCATTTTGCGATTATTCGCGATTATTCCGCCGCCTCACAGCTACCTGCGCTTATGGTTCTTTCCCGTAACCTTTCTTATGTCAGATACTGATTTTTTCAGATTTTCCAGAACATAATCCATTTCTTCCACAGTATTGAACTCAGAAAAGCTGAATCTTATCGCGCCCTCTATTTCATCAGGAGTTAAACCCGCCGCCTGAAGAACGTGGCTCTGACCCTTTTTATTTGAAGAGCACGCCGAACCGGTAGAAACATAAATTTCCTTCTGCTCAAGCATATGCAAAAGAACCTCGCCTCTGACACCCATAAAGCTTACATTCAGCACACTCGCAGCGCTTCTCTCATCCTCATAGCTGTTTATTCTGACATCCTCAATCCCGGATTTAATTCCGTCAAGCAAATGCGTCCTTACAAGTCTCATCTGCTCAATTTTTTTATCAAAATTTTTGTAAGAAAGCTCTGTCGCCTTGCCGAAGCCGGCAATTCCCGGAACATTTTCAGTTCCTGAGCGCAGTCCCTTTTCCTGACCGCCGCCCGTTACGGGAGTTCTGAGATTCACACCTTTTTTAACATACAAAGCTCCAACGCCTTTTGGTCCGTGGATTTTATGAGAAGAAATACTTATCATATCAGCAGCTTCTGCCGCCGCTTTCATCCTCACTTTGCCAAAAGACTGGACAGCATCTACATGAAAAAGCGTTTTTTCTCTGCCTTTGAGAAGCTTTCCTACTTCCTCAACCGGCTGTATTGTTCCCAATTCGTTATTAACGTGCATGAGAGATACAAGTATGGTATCGTCATCAAGCTCAGATTTAAGCCGGTCCAAATCCACTGCGCCATATTTGTCAACATCGAGATAAACAGCTTCAAATCCTTCGTTTTCCAGAGCTTTAAACGTCTCCAATACAGCAGGATGCTCTACCTTTGAAGTAATCAGCTTCCTGCCTTTTCTTCTGAGCGCTTTTGCCGCACCGATTATAGATATATTGTCGCCCTCTGTTCCGCCTGCGGTAAAATATATTTCTGACGGGTCTGCGCCAAACTCAGCCGCCAGTATTTCTCTTGAAGCTTTAACCCCTTTTTCCGCATCAAGCCCGAGACGATGCAAAGATGAAGGGTTGCCGTAATTATTCATCATAACATCTGAAACAACCGCTGCGACCTGTGGATAAGGACAGGTGGTAGCGCTGTTGTCAAGATATACAAGCATTTATTTCACATCCTATCGTAACAATATTTAAGGCGCACCATTTCGGCACGCCCTGTTGTCTATTTTGCATATTCAATGGCTCTTGTTTCTCTGATAACATTGACCTTGATCTGACCCGGATATTCTAACTCGCTCTCAACTTTCTTGCTGATTTCTCTTGCGAGAAATACCAGTTCTTCATCAGAAACCTGATCAGGTTTTGCAATAATTCTGATTTCTCTGCCCGCCTGAATAGCATATGATTTTTCAACGCCCTCAGTCGTATTGGCAATCTCTTCGAGTTTTTGCAGTCTCTTGATATATGTTTCCAGAGTTTCTCTTCTTGCTCCCGGTCTTGCAGCGGATAAAGCATCGGCTGCGGTTACAAGAACAGCTTCAAGGCTCTTAGGCTCAAAGTCTCCGTGATGAGAAGCCATACCGTCAATAACAGCCTGACTTTCCTTATACTTGCGCAGAAGATCTATACCTATTTCTACGTGAGTACCTTCAACCTCGTGGTCTACAGCCTTTCCTATGTCATGCAGCAAGCCTGCTCTTTTGGCTACCTTCACATCAAGGCCTAATTCTGATGCCATAAGTCCTGCCAAATGAGCTACTTCTACAGAATGTTTGAGCATATTCTGACCATAGCTTGTTCGATATTTCAGTCTGCCGAGAAGTTTTATAAGCTCAGGATGCAGATTGTGAACGCCAACCTCGAAAGTTGCCTGCTCGCCTTCCTCTTTGATGATCTGATTTACTTCTTTTTCAGCTTTTTCGACCATTTCTTCGATTCTTGCCGGATGAATTCTGCCGTCATGTATGAGTTTTTCAAGAGCTACTCTTGCAATTTCTCTTCTTACAGGATCGAATCCCGAAAGTATAACAGCCTCAGGAGTATCGTCAATTATGAGGTCTATTCCTGTCAAGGTTTCTATGGCACGAATATTTCTTCCCTCACGGCCGATAATTCTTCCCTTCATCTCGTCATTCGGAAGCGGTACTACAGATACTGTAGTCTCTGCAACGTGGTCTGCCGCACAGCGCTGTATCGAATTAGTGATAATTTCTCTTGCTTTCTTTTCGCCTTCTTCTTTAGCTTTCTGCTCAATATCTTTAATCATCACTGATGCTTCGTGTCTGATTTCTTTTTCAACATTGGAGAGAAGCAAAGTTTTTGCATCTTCCGAGGACAACCCCGAAATTCTTTCAAGCTCCTCTATCTGCTTTTCGATAAATGTACTTAACTCATTTTCTTTGACAGATATCTTATGCTCTTTTTGAGTCATCTGGTCTTCTCTTTTCTCCAGAGTCTCAATTTTTTTATCAATAGTCTCCTCTTTCTGTATGAGTCGTCTTTCGAGCCTGGTCATCTCCGCCCTTCGGTCTTTGATTTCCTTGTCTACGTCTGTTCTGAGTTTATGGGCTTCTTCCTTGGCCTCAATAGAGATTTCTTTCTTTATTGTTTCTGCTTTCTTTTCCGCATCAAGAATCATATTCTTAGCAGTTTGTTCTGCATTTCCAATAGCCTTTTCTCCAACAGTTTTTCTGACAATATATCCCGCAAGTGAACCGATCAATATACAGATTACCGCAACTATTACAGTAATTATTGTTGGATTAATTACAACGCACCTCCTTCAACATTTGGTAATTTCATCTTTGTAATATTCAAATTTTTAATTATATATTGTGGATATACAACAATATAATTTTATAGATTTTCGCTTCCTATGTCAAGAGAAATCGTTGCATTACACGGCTTAAATGCTCGCTTGCGGCACTTT
>CAVIBE010000158.1:0-1365 GCA_963640885.1 Oscillospiraceae bacterium
TTAGGTAGCTATGCATCCTTTGGTGTTATAAAGATTATGAGTTGGATTATGACGGGAACTACTATTCTGACGGAATTGAAATATGTATTCTTCCCAATACCAAAACTGGCGAGTACAGCTTTGGTGTCTGCTGGCTAAATAAATGCACAGAAGAAAATGATGTGCAAACTTGGTTTGGCGCAGATCCGTCCTCGTGGAGTATTGAAAGAAACGGAGATTGAGTTATGGATAACAGTAATACGATAGGAAGAGTTAAAAAAGAGTATAAAGAGTATTTGCGCGAAAAACATCCTGATTGGTCTGAGTCAACGCTACGCGCCCATATCTCGGATGCCTTCTATCTCTACCAGAATACGATTGCGCTTTCCTTCTGGAAGTGTTTTGCCGATGATAATTCTATGACTACGGCTAAAGAGGATATTCGCAACTATCTGAAAGATGAGGTTATGTCGGATCGCGCAGATGAACGCACAACAGCATATTTCCATGACCTTACTATGCTCAAAGAATTTCTTGATTCAAAGGGCGGCGTACAAACCTATATCGGATATGAGTATGACTGTGAAGCGACGATTTATCAGTTTTGTAAAAAGGTATTTGACGGCGCACTTCCGTTAGATGCGGCTATTATTTCTCTCCATGAGGAAGTGCCTTGCTTCGGAGAAACATCTCACAAATCAGTTTACAAAGTCTTTGAGTGTATGATGGAAGGCAAAAGATATAGCTGGAAAACAAACACAGAGACAACAATCTACTTCATTGTTCATATTGGACAGGACTATGGCATAGAGAAGATGCGTTCCGCACTTATAGCCACTCAAGAAAACATCAAATACTACTATGAACAAACAGGAAGTAAGTTAGCAAGTGTTCGCCGGGGCTGTATGAAAGTTGCTCGAGATAACGGGTTAGACATAACTTTTGATGAGAGTATATTTGAAGGGATTATCCCAAAGGAAACCACGGATACCGCCCTTACACCGGATATTCAGGGAGTGCATTATTGGCTCTACGCAGCCGGAGATGGTTCTGCCAACTGGGAACAGAATCAGCGTGATGGAGTCATGGCGATAGGCTGGTCTGATCTTGGTGACCTCTCAGATTACAGTTCTAAAGATGACATCCGCAAGAAGATGAAGGAACTCTACGGAGATACAAGTTCCTATAAGAATCAAGTTCTTGCGACATGGCAGTTTGCCAACGAAATAAAGCCCGGAGACATCATCTTTGTCAAAAAGGGACGCAAACTCATTATCGGGCGAGGCATTGTTGAAGGCGAGTACGCTTATCTGCCTGAGAGAGAAAACTACGCCAACATCCATCCGGTGTGTTGGACGGATCAAGGTGAATGGGAACTCTCTGAGC
>CAVIBE010000158.1:1375-9157 GCA_963640885.1 Oscillospiraceae bacterium
GCAATGAAGACGCTTACGGATATTACGCAGTACACGGATTTTGTGAAGAAATTGCAAAGTCTTATTGACGGCGATAAGCATGAAGAAGAAATCATTGATGTAGATGAAATTGACGAAGAGGACTTTGAGGACTACACTGCTGACGATTTTTTGCAGGATGTCTATATGGATGAAGAACGCTATAATACGCTCAAATCACTTCTTCTCACCAAGAAAAATGTGATCCTGCAAGGTGCGCCGGGTGTAGGAAAAACTTTCGCCGCAAAGCGTTTGGCTTTTGCGGTCATGGGCAAGAAAGATACTTCCCGTGTAAAAATGGTACAGTTCCATCAGAGTTACAGCTATGAAGACTTCATTATGGGATTCCGTCCCACTGAGGCAGGCTTCGAGTTGAAGAAAGGCGTATTCTATGAGTTCTGCCGCAAAGCTGCTGAGGATGATCGCCCCTACTTTTTCATCATCGACGAAATCAACCGTGGCAATCTGAGCAAGATTTTCGGTGAATTGTTCATGCTGATCGAGAGCGACAAGCGCGGCGTCGAATTACAGCTTCTCTATGCTGACGAGCAGTTCTCCATTCCGAGTAATGTCCACATTATCGGTATGATGAACACAGCAGACCGCAGCCTTGCGATGCTGGACTACGCTCTTCGCCGCCGCTTTGCGTTCTTTGAAATTACACCGGCATTCGCTTCTTCCGGCTTTAGGGCATATAAAACCAAAATAAACAACCCGAAGTTTGATCGCCTAATCGCAACCGTCGAACAGCTCAACGAAGTGATCGCCAACGATGATTCACTCGGAGATGGTTTCTGCATCGGTCATAGCTATTTCTGCACAAAAGCCACCATCAATGACGAGTGGATGAGATCCGTCGTTGAATACGAGCTGATTCCGTTGCTCAAGGAATATTGGTTTGACGAGGTTGCTAAAGTTAAGGATTGGAGCCGCACACTCAGAGAGGTGGTTAGATGATACGCATACAGAACATCTACTATATGCTTGCCTATGCCTTTCAAGTTCTGCATGAGCAAGGCTATAAGGATGTTGCGACGGAAGACTTCGAGAATACAGGCGAGCTTTTGTCTGCAATTCTGTGTCGCGGTGTATCTGTTCAGATCAAGAGGGGTTTGTGTAAGCAATACATAACTGCTGAAGAACCGCTTGTCTCTCCACGCGGAAAGATAGAGATTGGTGAATCCATCAAGACACAAGCCATCCGAAAGAAGCAGCTTGTTTGCGCTTACGATGAGTTCTCCGTGGATGCCTATACCAACCGCATCATCAAGACAACAATGGAGCTATTGCTTCGGGCGAATATCTCAAAATCTCGTAAGAAAGAAATCCGAAAGTTGCTGATCTATTTTGATGGAGTGAGTGTTCTGGACACCCATAGTATAAATTGGGGCATTCAGTATGACCGGAACAATCAAACTTATCGCATGATTATTGAGGTGTGCCGTCTTGTGATTGAGGGACTTCTGCAAACAACCGCAGATGGCTCTACACGCATTATGGATTATGCGGACGATCAGACAATGGCAAAACTGTATGAGAAGTTTATTCTCGGCTACTTTCAGAGAGAGCATCCGGACATAAAAGCCTATTCCCCTCAGATCGCTTGGCAAGTAACAGACGGATATAGAACACTACTGCCGACCATGCAGTCTGATATTGTAATTTCAAACAGCAGCACGAAGAAAACGCTCATCATCGACGCAAAGTTCTACTCCCATAATTTGCAGATGAAAGCACCATACATGACGCAGACGATCCATTCCGGCAATCTCTATCAGATATTCACCTATGTTAAGAATTGGATCGCTTCGCCAGATGAAGACATTTCAGGTATGCTTCTTTATGCTGGAACAGATGATAACATCCAACCGGACAACGACTATCAGATGAGTGGCAATCAGATCAGTGTGAAAACGCTGGATTTGAACTGCGACTTCTCAGGTATCGCTGCAAAGCTGGATTCGATTGCGGAAATGATTAAAAGACCTCCGACATATCCCGGCGAAAGAGCCGGACATGATAATACTCTAGATGTAAGGTGAGCTACTCGGTCATTCAATGTCCAAGTAGTTCACCATTTGGGGCAAGTGACACCAAGAGATTATTATGTAACAATGAGAGAGGCACTGAAAAATGTCCCAGCGCCTACACCAGACGAAGTTTGTAACGCACCCTATAGCAGTCGGTATATGAGCCGTAACCGTAAACGTGGATGGGATGATGTCTCTTATACGATTCCAGCCATGGCGAAACAGGTTACTCTGTGGCCAGGTTCCCCAGATATGCAGAAAGTTGACAAAGATCTTTGGAAATTTGGTGATGAGGGCGAAACACGCAGATTTTCTTGGCGAGAAGCTGCTGCCATTCAAACCTTCCCTGAAAACTTAGAATTTCAAGGTGATCTTACATCAATTTATAAGCAGATAGGAAATGCTGTCCCAGTAAAGCTTGAGGAAATTGTCGCAACACACCTTTATGGAGTGCTTACAAACGCTATAGACAATGGCAAAAGGATCGCACACAACAAACGGTAAAGCATTCGAATATGTTGGCGTGGGAAGTCTATCTTGAGGGGCTACCACCTTCAACATATGTTAATACGCATTCTTGGGATGAATGAGGTCTGTATTATGAACCGAGAGAGAAAAAGAAGTCAACCCATGCCGATACGTATCGAACAGAATATTGCAGAACGACTTTCTGATTTCTGTAAAAAGCCCGGGCAATCCAAGACTACTGCTATCGAACGGGCTATCGTTGCTTATATTAATAATTATGATATTATGATTGAACAATTTGACAAAATCAATTATAAATAAAACATATCAAGAAGAGCGTAGTTGTATAGTTGCGCTCTTTTTTGATGAACCGGATAAGACATTTGCTGACCTCTATATGAAGTCAGGAATGTATATCACTGAAATTGTTACCCGTTTGTATCAGAGCAGTCACATGAAACAGCTCTATCCTGACAGTGCTGAGCGACTGAACCACATCTTTGCTAAGCAGGATTTTGCGGTCGGCTTTGTACTCGTTACCGATGAAGCCGAGGCTTAGGAGAAAACAGCGGAATGCACATTTATACGATGCGGTGGCAATGCGGCTCGGCGGGCGTTTGCACGCAACGGGCTGCGAATCGTTATGAATCGAGATTATACAAAATATGAAATTTTTTTCTTGCCATTTTCTTTTGTATCACATATAATAAAGTCAAAGAAAGTCAATTTATTGACCCCGAAGGAGGCGGTGGTATGGCCAAAATGAGCGACCTCATTGAGGTTTTTATAAAAGAACTGCTTGAAGACAGTGTAGGGGATCCGGTAGAAATTCAGAGAAACGAGCTGGCGGGATATTTCAAATGCGCCCCGTCACAGATAAATTACGTCCTCACCACCAGATTTTCGATGGATAAAGGTTATTTAATCGAGAGCCAGAGAGGCGGAGGCGGATCTATCAAAATCATTAAAATCGAATTGTCGAGCGAGGATTTCGTTACAAATGTACTAAAGGAAATTGGAGACAGTATAACAAAGCTAAAGGCAGATCAGATAACGGATCTTATTGAAGAGAAAAAGCTGATAACACAGCGAGAGAGCAAGCTGATAAAAGCAGCTACGGCGGACCGCTCAATTAGCGGCCCGGTTCAGGTTAATATAAAAAATGATATAAGAGCCGGGATTTTGAAAAGCATGATTTTATCAGTATGTGGGTAAAAGAAAGGAAAGTTTATGGAGATATATGGGAAATTTACAGAAGAGGCTAAAAATGCCCTGGACATCGCCAAAAATGAGGCGGCTGCCATGGGCCACAGCCTTATAGGCAGCGAGCATTTGTTCCTGGGGATATTACAGCAACAGGGACCTTTGTCAACCGCTTTTGAAAATGCAGGGATAACTGCGGATATAATAAGAAGCAGAGTAATAGATTTGGTCGGCGACGGAAGCGGCACAGCAACCAAACTTTTAGGCTTTTCTCAGCGAACAATGCAAATTTTTGAAATAAGTTTTATGACTGCAAAACAGATGGGAAAGGACGCTATAGGAATCGAGCACATGATGGTCGGAATTATTAAAGAGGGTAAGGGCATTGCCGTAAAAATCCTCAATGATATGAGCGTAAACCTCATACAGCTCGAAAAAGACATAATAGAGATTTCCAAGAAGACCGAAAAAGAAGCCAGAATAGCGCGCGAAAACGAAAAGAGCATTTTGTTTAAATACGGCACGAACCTTACCGAAGAGGCAAGGAAGGGAAAGCTTGACCCGGTAGTCGGCAGAGAAAAAGAAATCGAAAGAGTGATTCAGATACTCAGCAGAAGAACCAAGAACAATCCGTGCCTCGTGGGCGAACCGGGAGTAGGTAAAACTGCTGTCGTTGAAGGGCTGGCGCAGAAGATATGCGCAGGAGATGTGCCTGATAATCTGAGAGGCAGAAAAATAATCTCACTGGATATGCCGGGAATTCTGGCAGGCGCTAAGTTTAGAGGAGAGTTTGAGGACAGAATGAAGCACGCTATAAGCGAAGCTCAAAAAGACGGAAAGACGATTCTCTTTATAGATGAAATACATACGATTATCGGCGCAGGAGGAGGCGAAGGCTCTATAGATGCGTCTAATATTTTGAAGCCTGCTCTGAGCCGGGGCGAAGTACAGCTGATAGGAGCTACGACTTTTACCGAATACAGAAAAAAGGTAGAAAAAGACCCCGCGCTGGAGAGAAGATTCCAACAGGTTCAGGTAGACGAACCGTCCCTCACGGATGCGGTAGAGATTCTGACCGGGCTTAGAGAGGAGTACGAAAATCATCATAAGGTAAAAATTACCGATAAGGCTATATTTGCGGCGGTAAGCCTGTCCGCAAGGTATATTCCGGACAGATTTCTGCCGGACAAAGCCGTGGATTTGATGGATGAAGCAGCTGCCAGAATAAAGCTGAATACTTATATAAAGTCAGATGAGATGATAGCGTTAGAGGATGAACTGACCGAGGTTATGGCGGCTAAAGAGGATGCGATACAGACTCAGGATTTTGAGGCGGCTGCAAAGATGAGAGACAGAGAACAGACACTCAATGAGCTTATTCAGAAAGCCGAAAATGACATGAAAGAAGAATATGCCGACAAGGCAGTAGTGACCGAAGACGACATAGCTGCGATAATTTCCGGATGGACAGGAATTCCTGTGGAAAAGCTGAATCAGAGTGAGACCGAAAAGCTTCTTAATATAGAAGATACTTTGAAGAAACGAATAATCGGGCAGGAAGAGCCTGTGATTGCGATTTCGAGAGCGATAAGAAGAGCAAGGGTAGGGCTGAAAGACCCTAAGAGACCTGTGGGTTCGTTCCTGTTCTTAGGACCGACGGGTGTTGGCAAAACTGAGCTGTGTAAAGCGCTCGCTGAGGCACTTTTCGGAGACGAAAATGCGATAATCAGGCTTGATATGTCTGAGTATATGGAGAAGCACTCCGTATCTAAGATAATCGGTTCGCCTCCGGGATATATCGGATATGAGGAAGGCGGCCAGCTGTGCGAGAGAATCAGAAGAAAGCCGTATTCTATCGTTCTTTTGGATGAGATAGAAAAAGCGCATCCTGATGTTTTCAACATTCTTTTGCAGATTCTTGAGGACGGGCAGCTGTCTGATTCCAAAGGAAAGATGGCAGATTTCAAAAATGCCGTTATAATCATGACTTCAAATGTAGGCGCACATTCCATTAAAAAGCAGAAAACAATGGGATTTTCAGCCGGAGACGTTGATGAGAAGATGAACGCTTATGAAAAGATGAAAGATAACATAATGGAGAACCTGAATAAGACCTTCAGGCCGGAATTTTTGAACAGACTTGACGAGGTTATTGTTTTCCACAGCCTTGACAAGCCGGAAATCAGACAGATTATCGACTTGATGATAGAAGAGCTGAAAAAGAGAGCTGCTAAATTAAAAATGGATTTAGATGTGACCGAAGCTGCCAAAGATTTTCTTTTCAAAGAGGGTTTTGATGAAAAATATGGAGCAAGACCGCTGAGAAGAACTATAACTCGTCTGGTAGAGGACAAATTTGCGGAAGCTATATTAAAAGGCGATATTGCTGTAGGCGATAAAGCGATAGTTGATGTAAAAGATGACAGAATTGTTTTCATAAAAGCAGGTGAGATAGATGGCTAAAAAGCCCAGGACTGTTTTTGTATGCAGCGAGTGCGGCTACGAAAGCCCGAAATGGATGGGGCAGTGCATATGCGGAGCGTGGAATACATTCAGCGAGGAGAGGCTGGCAGATACAGCCTCATCTTTTGCCGGCGCGAGGCGTGATACAAGAACCGTATCAAAACCTGCGCCTATATGCGATATAAGCTCATCTGATGAGGAAAGAATGGATACCGGAATAGGCGAGCTTAATCGGGTTTTGGGCGGAGGAATAGTCAAAGGCTCGCTAACCCTCATTTCGGGAGAACCGGGCATAGGAAAGTCCACTGTGATTTTACAAACTGCGGCAAATATAGCAAAGAAATATGGAAGAGTTTTGTATGTAAGCGGAGAAGAGTCGCCCGAACAGATTAAGATAAGGGCGGATAGAATCGACGGACTTGCCGACGAGCTTTTCGTGTTGTCAGAGACAGAGCTGGAACTGATAATTGATTCTATAAAAGAATTTAAACCTGCATTTTTAATAATAGATTCTATACAGACTTTGTACTCGTCACAGCTTAGCTCTGCTGCGGGAAGCGTATCTCAGGTGAGAATATGCACTTCAGAGATAATGCGAGTTGCAAAAGAAGGCGGAATCCCTACTTTTATCGTTGCCCATGTCAACAAAAACGGGGATTTGGCAGGTCCTAAGATAGTGGAGCATCTCGTGGATACCGTGCTGAATTTTTCCGGTGAGAGAAATCACGGATTCCGTATAATAAGATCCTTTAAAAATCGTTTCGGAAACACAAGCGAGATAGGCGCTTTTGAAATGACCAGGGAAGGTTTAAAAGAAATAAACGATCTTTCGTCCAGCTTGCTCGAAGAATCTTCGGCAGGAGCTGAGGGCGCGGTAACAACTGCCGTTTATGAAGGCTCAAGACCGCTGCTTTTGGAAGTTCAGGCTTTAGTGGCGGCTTCCGGCGGAATGTTTGGCAGAAGAAGCAGCATAGGCTTTGATGTCGGAAGATTGAATATGATAATAGCTGTGCTTGAAAAATGCACGGGACTTAGCCTGACAAACAGGGACATTTATGTCAATGTGGCAGGCGGAATAAAACCGGAGGGAACCGGAACTGACCTTGCGGCTGCGATAGCAATTTATTCGGCTGCGACAGGAAAACCGGTTTCGGACAAGCACATGATTGTGATTGGCGAGTTAGGACTCACGGGCGAGCTTAGAGGAGTTCCACAACCGGAACGAATAGCGGGTGAGGCTGCGAGAATGGGTTTTGACAAAATGCTCATACCTATGAAAAACAGGGAAAAATGGAGCGGCGGAGAGATTATCAAAGTGTTGGGCGCCGCAAACATATTGGATGCTGTTAAATTATCTTTACATGATTGACACTCGCTGAAATTGGGATGTATACTGTAAGGTAACAGTGGAGGTCTGCGAAATGTTCAATATTGGAGATAAGGTTGTATATCCGATGCATGGCGCCGGAATAATCGAAAAAATTGAAAGAAAAAAGATTCTTGATCAAATACGTGATTATTATGTTCTGAAGATTTCTTATGGAGATATGAAGGTCATGATTCCTGTTGACAACAGTGAGCTTGTCGGGATGTGTAAGAT
>CAVIBE010000159.1:0-9083 GCA_963640885.1 Oscillospiraceae bacterium
TTGTCCGTACGTTTGCAAGGCCTGTGGCGCTAAGACCCCACAGGTCGCAGGTCGTTCCCTACGAAAAATCGCCCCAAAATGCGCGTTTATGAACGGAACGGTTGCGAACCGTTCCCTACGGCGTTCCTCCGCCGCCACAAGATCATAAGAAGCCTTTTGCGGATACAAAATAGGTTTTGCGAAAGAATATAAAAAGCAGTAAAGATTTTTTATTAATTCCCATTGACACAATAGGAATTATGATTTACTATATACCTATAAAAGAGATAGGAATTAATTGAAAAAATTTGATATCAGGAGGCGGCTGAAATGAGAATATATGCAGATAATGCAGCTACCACAAAAATGAGCGGGGTTGCAAAAGAGACTATGATTAAATGTATGGACGAGGTTTACGGGAATCCTTCAAGCCTTCATTCTGTGGGACAGGTTGCAAAAGAATATTTGGAGCAGGCGAGAAAAGACGTGGCGGAGTGCATCGGCGCAGCGCCATCAGAAATTTATTTTACCTCAGGCGGAAGCGAAGCAGACAATCAGGCAATAATTTCCGCTGCGGAATTTGGCGAGAGAAAAGGGAAAAAGCATATAATTTCAACGAAATTTGAACATCATGCAGTCCTTCATACCTTAAAAAAGCTTGAGAGAAGAGGCTTTGAGGTGACTTTGGTTGACGTAAACGAAAACGGAATAGTGAAACCTGAGGATATCGAGGCGGCAATAAGACCTGATACAGCTCTTGTAACCGCCATGTTTGCCAATAACGAAATCGGCACGATTCAGCCGGTAAAAAAAATCGGTCAAATCTGCCACGAAAAGGGCGTTATATTTCATACCGACGCAGTTCAGGCAGCACCACACCTTCACATAAATGTGAAAGAACAGAATATAGACATGCTGTCGATTTCGGCACATAAGTTCAAAGGTCCAAAGGGCGTAGGTATTCTCTATGCGAAAAAAGGTATTCCGCTTGTCAATATAATCGAGGGCGGTGCGCAGGAAAAAGGCAAGAGAGCAGGTACAGAGAATATCCCCGGCATTGTAAGCATGGCTGCGGCTTTTAAGGAAGCTGTGGAGAGTATAGATGAAAACGAGAAATATCTCAAAAAATTGAGCGATATATTGATTGACGGGCTAAACGAAATTCCACATTCAAGGATGAACGGGGATCGCGAAATGCGATTACCTGCAACGGTAAATTTCTGCTTTGAAGGCATAGAGGGCGAATCGCTCCTGCTTCTGCTAGATGATAAGGGCGTAGAGGCTTCTTCCGGCTCAGCCTGTACTTCAGGCTCACTCGACCCGAGTCATGTGCTGCTTGCGCTTGGATTGCCCCATGAGGTAGCTCACGGCTCACTGAGATTATCGATAAATGAGGAAAATACCGAGGAAGAAATGAATTATATAGTTAAATCCGTGAAAGAAGTGGTTTCCTATTTGAGAGAAATATCTCCGGTATGGGAAGAGCTGGAATCAGGCGAAAAACCGCATTTAATTTAGGCATAAAAGGGAGGAAAGAGCAATGTTATATACAGAAAAGGTAATGGATCATTTCAGAAATCCGAGAAATTTAGGGAAAATGGACGATGCAGATGGCATCGGCGAAGTAGGCAACGCTAAGTGCGGAGATATAATGAAGATGTATATCAAAGTGGGCGATGATGATACGATAACAGACGTTAAGTTTAATACTTTTGGCTGCGGCTCGGCTATCGCCACAAGCTCGATGGCTACAGAAATGATAAAGGGCAAAAAAATCGAAGACGCGCTTCAGCTCTCAAACAAGGCTGTTGTTGAGGCTCTTGAAGGCTTGCCTTCTCACAAAATCCACTGCTCAGTATTGGCGGAGGAGGCTGTCAAGGCGGCAATAAAGGATTATTATGATAAAAAAGGCATAGAATATGATCCTGAGATTTTATGCAATGGAGATTGCAGCTGTTGCGAAGGTCACTAATGTCATAGAAATAATAGAATGTATCTCAAAATAAGAGTGCATATTAAAATAAGAGTGTGTATTTAAAAATGAGAGGGTATATTTCAGAATGTAAACTGAAGCATACCCTCTTGTTGTCTTATTGTTCGATAAGTTGTAATCCTCGTTTTAATTTGCTCTCGTTTAGCGCAGTAAGCCCGAATTCATCAATGAGCGCGGCGCCAAAATCCGTCAAATCGGATTCAGTACCTGATTTCAGCTCACATTCAAGCTCACAGATTGGCAGCGACGAAGCACAGCCCGGAGCATATATGCTGCCGTAGTCAAACGAAACTTCGATAACGGAAGCTTTATAATTCACGAGAACGAGCGTGCGCACAAATTCAGTTGTGAAAAGCTTTTTCGGACTTATCTTGCCAAACAGTTTTGCGATATTTTTATCTTCTATCACGTCGCAAAAGATTGTCGGATCGGCGTTTTCGTTCTCAATTTCTACATTATATTCATATCGCCTGGAAAAGCCGTTGTCCGTATGAAGATTCGCATATTTCACGGTTGCAACGTAGCTGTTGCCCTCTTTTCGGATGCGATAGCCTATTTTTTTTGAAGAAAGCAAGCCCTCGCTGTCGTCATAGTATACGGCTTTCATCTGAATTTGATTGCCGCTGTTTGGGACACTGCGGATTTCAATAAATCGGCTGTTCAAAATCTCCTGCCCTGCGTTAGCGGAGTCTATCCGGTATTTTAATTCTGATTCGGTTGCCATAAAAAATACCTGTATTATTCAGAAATATCAGAACCGAGATTAACAATTCCTTTTTCAAGATTGAGCAGGATATTGTTGATATCATCAGCTTTCCTGGTACTCATGCGTTTGCCGTCAACCGCAAGGCTCGCGTTGTAAAGAAGCTTTTCAAAATCTTCGTGAAGCTGATACATTTTCTCTCTGATAGCAATAACATCATCACGGCTTGCCTGTTCTTCTTCCGGTTTTGTGATATTACCGTCCGCGCCCACAGAAACTTCCTGAACCGATTCTTGACCGGTAACGAGCTCGTACTCGCTGACTTCATCAACCGGAATAGCGTCATAATCCAAAAGAGCCTTAACAGAATTTGCAAAATCATGTTTTGAATCGTGCTCGCCATGTACGAGGAAAATCTGAGACGGTTTTTTGTCAAAGCCGCCGAGCCAGTCAAGCAGCGAATCCCTGTCTGCATGACCCGACATGCCTTCGAGATTGTAAATATGAGCATTTACATAAATTTCTTCGCCAAAGAGAGTGATATGCTTTTCGCCGTCAACTATGCGCTTGCCGAGAGTGCCCTCAGCCTGATATCCAACGAAAACAATTGAATTTTTCTCACTCCAGATATTGTGCTTGAGATGATGCTTGATTCTGCCCGCATTGCACATGCCGCTGGCTGACATGATTACCTTAGGCTGCGAATCGAAGTTTATCGCCTGTGATTCTTCGGATGTTTTTGTAAACACGAGGTTAGGAAACTCAAGCGGGTGGTCGCCTTTCAATATATATTCCTTTGTCTCTTCGTCGAATACCTGAGCATTTCGCTTAAAGATATCCGTGGCATTTATAGCCATAGGGCTGTCGACATAAACCTTGATATTGTCTAATGCCGCCTTGTAGTCGGGCGAGGTTTTTTCGTAAAATCTGTTTAAATCATACAGCAGCTCCTGAGTTCTGCCTACCGCAAAAGCAGGAATAACAACATTGCCGCCGCGAGCCGCAGTCTCAAGGATTATATCGATAAGCTGAGTTATGCTCTCGGAATTTTCAGTATGCACTCTGTTGCCATAAGTGGTTTCCATGATAACGATATCGGCATCTTTGATTGTAACCGGGTCGCGCAGGATTGGTCTGTGTTTCATGCCAAGGTCGCCTGAAAATACGATCTTTGTTTTTTTGCCGTCTTCGGTCGCCCAAATTTCAGTTATAGCCGAACCGAGGATGTGACCGGCATCGCTGAATTTGATTTTAATCTCGTCGCAAAGCTGTTTTGCTTCGCCATACATGACCGGTTCAAAATATTTGAACGAATTTTCTGCATCTTGTATTGTATAAAGCGGTTCAACCGGAGGCTTGCCTGCTCTCATATTCTTTCTGTTCTGCCACTCTGTTTCTTTTTCCTGAATGTGTGCGCTGTCAAGGAGCATGATCTGAACCAAATCATATGTAGCGTCAGTGCAGAAAATTTTCCCGGAAAATCCGCGTTTCACGAGGAGCGGAATCCTGCCGCAGTGATCCACATGAGCGTGGCTTAAAAGCATAAAATCTATATCTGCCGGATCAAATTCAAAAGGAGCATAGTTGAGTTTTTCTGTAGTTTTATTTCCCTGAAACTGACCGCAGTCAAGAAGCAGTTTTTTATCGCCGATAGTTATCAAATGGCAGGAGCCTGTGACAGACTGCACGCCGCCGCAAAATTTTATTTTCATATGTGTGCCCTCCATTGTAATAAGGTAGCTTTGCGAAAAATCTTCCCCGCAAGGGGCGACTCGTGTTTCGTTGCCAATATTTTCGTAGAGACCGACCTGTGTGTCAAGAGTACATGATATACTCTGTGTCGCTTCGCCTGAGAATATCAGACATCGAAACTGATTTCGGCTCGTGCGAAAACAAAGAGCTGAAATCCGGAAAAATGCAAAGCTTTTGTACAAGTCAATTATACTATTACAGGATTTAAAATGAAAGTAAAAATAGTCTGTGAAAAATATTAAAATCTGTAATGCAGATATCGACAAATTGTTTGAATGGTCAAAAATATGCGCAAAAGATTTTGATAAATTTCTTTAAATCCTAGGGAGGCTTTGGTATAATAAACATAGCTAAGAGATAGGAATTTCATGAAAGCGAAGTGATTATATATGATGGTGTCGACAAAGGGCAGATATGCGCTCAGGGTAATGCTGGATCTGGCTCAGCATACGGAGCAGGAGTTTATTTCGCTCAAAGAAATATGCGACAGACAGGGCGTTTCGATGAAATATCTGGAAAGCATAGTGCCGGAGCTGTACAAGGCAGGACTTGTGGAAAGCAAGAGGGGAAAATTTGGCGGGTACAGGCTTGCTAAAAAGCCCGAAGAATGTACTGCTTTTGAGATAATCCGAACTGTGGAGCAGGATTTTTATCCCGTTGCATGCGTGGCGGGAGACAAGAGCGTCTGCCAGAATTCCGGTGAGTGTCTGACACGTCCGATGTGGATTGAGCTTGATAAAGTTATAGAAGAATACCTGTCAGGCATAAGCTTGAAGGATATTTTGGACAAAAAACTTGTATAAAAACTATAAAAAACGTAAAAAACTTGTAACTTATAACAAACCGGGCAAAAAATCGTCTAAAAATTTGGATAAAAAACAGAAATAACTTGACAAATATACGTGAAATAGTGTAAAATTTTGCGTGCAGATAGTGAAGAAGAAGTAGTCCGCTTCTCACCTTGCGGCAGAGGTCGTTAAGGTTAATATTTTAAATGACACAATGTTCATTTTTCAGAGGCGGATAGTTTTATCCGTTTTTTCTTTTATTTGCCCAATTATCGTAGGAGGTGCAAAACCATTAGTAAGGAAATTCAGATTAACGAAGAAATTCGTGACAAGGAAGTCAGACTCATTGACTCAGATGGAACTATGCTGGGAATCGTAAGCGGTAAAGAAGCCCAGAGGATTGCCGAGGAGAAAAAGTTGGATGTCGTTAAGATTTCACCCAATGCGAATCCGCCGGTATGCAAAATTCTTGATTATGGGAAGTACAAATATGAACTTCAGAAAAGAGAAAAAGAAGCGAAGAAAAAGCAGAAGACCATGGAAGTTAAAGAAGTGCGTCTGAGTCCATATATTGAAAGTCATGATTTAGGCGTTAAAACCAACAATGCTGCCAAATTTCTTAAATCCGGCGACAAGGTAAAAGTCAGCCTCAGATTTAAGGGAAGAGAAAAAGACTATACTCAGATTGGCGTTAATGTTATGCACAAAATGCTTGAGCTTCTGGGTGATGCCTGCACGGTTGAGAAAAAACCGGAGCTTGAGGGCAGAAATATGGTAATGATTTTGGCACCCAAAAATAACTAATGAGAGGAGGGCATGATAATGCCAAAAATGAAGTCACATAGAGGAGCTTGCAAAAGATTCAGAGTTACCAAAAGTGGAAAAGTAAAGAGAAATAAGCCATATAAGAGCCATATCTTAACAAAGAAAGATGCTAAGAGAAAAAGAGGATTAAGACAGGCTACTTTGGTATCACCAACAGTTGAAAAGAAGATTAAAGATATGATTTTAGGTTAATCCGTAGGAGGTGTAAATATGGCAAGAGTAAAAAAGGCAGTAAATGCTAAGAAAAAACATAAGAAGATATTAAAATTAGCGAAGGGCTTCTACGGACAGAAGAGCAGAGCTTTCAGAGCAGCTAACCCTGCAGTAATGAGATCTCTCAGAAGCGCATTCGTTGGTAGAAAATTAAAGAAGAGACAGTACAGACAGCTTTGGATCGCAAGAATCAATGCTGCTGCAAGAATGAATGGAATCTCATATAGCAGAATGATGGACGGTCTTAAAAAAGCAGGCGTTGATATCAACAGAAAAATGCTCGCTGACATGGCTGTAAATGATGCTGCAGGTTTCACAGCTCTCACAGAAGTAGCAAAGAAAAGCTTTGCATAAAATTTTAAATTAATACCAAAAAATTAAACACCCGATTTGCAATATGATTGCAGATTGGGTGTTTTTATGTCATTTTTCAACATTTCGCCGTAGGGAACGGTTCGTAACCGTTCCACGAGCAAACGTTCATTTTCCAACAATTTGTCGTAAGGGGCGACCTATACCATGTGTAGTCCCTACACTATGAACCGTTCCCTACGGCAAATTTTTTGCGCACGCAAGCATCCGCAGAAAAGATCATCTTGAATAGGCTTCTGCTCTTATATGCCGATTTTTAGAATGGTGGCACTATAATATATGCAAGAGGAATACACAACATCTCATTTATGCCACCTGATACCTGCCCGAGATCCTCGTCGCTCAGTTCGCCAACGGCGTTCTGCTTTTCTTCAAAAAACACCTTGATGTCATCAGGTGTTGCGTCGCAGCCATGGTTTGCAACAAACGATACGACCTTTTCCGGAGTATCCAGTGCTGTAAATTCAGCTTTCAGCTCTTCGTGGGCAACGATTTCGTTGTACAGTTCATCCAGAGTTTTCATGACAAATCACCTCCCATGATAATAGTAGTAATTTTTTAAACCGCCCTTTGGCGAAATACTAAGGGGCTTTTTATGAAGTATATCACTTACACTCTCTATGTCAAGAGAGAACGGCATATAGGTACGGTTCAGAATTTTGTAATCCTGCATTTCAAGGTTTGAAAAAAAATAATAACAAAACTTAGGATAGAAATCAATAAAACGACTTAATTTGTGATATAATAGACAGCACGGCAAACAGGAAGTTTATTTTGAAGAAAATTTTAGGGGAGGATTACGTTAATGCGAGAACTTATAAAAACGAAATATTTTAAATGGGGGCTTACCGCAGGCATCACGATGATTGCTGTGGTTGTGGTATTTTTCATGCTTGACAAGGCGTCTACGGTTCATGGCGCGCTGGGAAGCTTTATGGATATATTGGCTCCGTTCATATATGGTTTAGTTATGGCTTATCTTCTCAGACCTGTGTATAACGGCTGTCACTACAGGCTTGTGAAGCTTTTCAAAAAGATAAAAATGCGCTCGGAACATGCAATCGACGTCTTGGCGAGGATTATAAGCGTGACGGTATCGGTGCTGCTGCTTTTGGTTATAATATTTGCACTCATTATGATGGTTATTCCGCAGCTCATGACAAGTATTTATGAACTTGTAGTCAGCATCCCGGGAAATGCAGTCAAGTTGTTAAATTGGATACAGGATTTGAACTTTGTCAATGATACTGTAAAATCGTTTGTCACCAACCGGATTGATTTGTTTGTGGACAATATGGATCAGTGGATGACGGATACGGCTCTGCCTTATATGAAGGATCTGGCTCTCAAGATATCTGAGGGCATAATGGGCGCTGCTTCGTTTTTGTTTGATTTTCTGATCGGAATCGTTGTATGCGTGTACGTTCTCCTGAGCAAAACTACATTTGCTGCACAGGCGAAGAAACTCTCATATTCGCTATTTGAAAAAGATACGGCAAATACTGTAATCAACGGAATGCGTTATGTTGACAAGGTTTTTAATGGGTTTGTTTCGGGAAATATTATAGATGCGATCATAATCGGCGGCTCAACGTTTGTTGTAATGAGCATATTTAACTGGCCGTTTGCGCTGCTTATCAGCACTATCGTAGGCGTTACCAATCTGATCCCGTTTTTCGGACCGTTCATAGGCGGAGCTGTAGGTGCGGTGCTTCTTTGCGGCGAAAAACCTATGACTGCTGTATATTTTCTGATATTCATCTTGATTCTTCAGCAGATGGACGGCAATGTAATCAAGCCGAAGGTTCTCGGACAAAAGGTGGATTTGGCAAGCTTTTGGATACTGTTTTCAATCGTAGTGGGTGGCGGCTTGTTTGGATTTATAGGAATGCTTTTGGGTGTGCCTGTTTTCACAATAATATATAGTTTTGTTTCGTGGCTGGTTGAAAGACGTTTGGAGAAAAAGAACCTGTCGAAAAATACTGTGGATTATGTCGATGTGGATTGTTATGATTTTGAGAAAGAAGAGTTTAAGATTTTGCCGGAAAATCTGATTGAGGAGCGCAAGAACGAAAAGCGCGCCGAAAAGGAAAAGCGAAGAGAAGAAAGAAGAAATCTTTTAAGACGAAAGAGGGATTAGGTGTTGCGCCGTTGCGTTTAAATTGTGCGATTAAAAACGTAACGGCGCATTAGGCGCGTTCCATACGGCGAAATCGCCCCCAAATGCGCGTTTATACACAAAACGGTTATGAACCGTTCCCTGCGGTTTGGACAACATAATAATTATTGCGGTTATTCTACAAAAAACGGAAATACCTGTTGAACATCATCTTCATCATGGAGAACAAAAGTCTCATATTCGGAATAATCCACCAGTTCCTCATTGACAAAGATGAGAAAGTTGTTTCTGATTTGTATATTGTTTTCATCAAAAGCCTGTTTTACAGTCATTCCCTCT
>CAVIBE010000160.1:0-1872 GCA_963640885.1 Oscillospiraceae bacterium
GCGGTACGTTTCATATATGAAATTCATTCAAAATATACTTGAAAATTTTCTGAAAATATGCGTATAATAGACACAAGAGAAGGATTACCGCGTTTGCGTTGGCGGTCAGTCCTTTGTTTTCGAGACATGACCGTCAAAAGCTCTATTTTGACGGTCAGTTTTATTTTACGCGTTATAAAATATTAAATTTAGGGATATACAAACCGTTCTAGGCGGAACGACACGCAGGTCGTTCCATACGCGATTTTATTTTTCACGGTCTACAGGTAAGCTCTGTGGAATACTTTCTTACCTTTTTTAATAACAATACCGTTTTTGAGCTGATCCTCTGTGATTTCAGCATCAACAGCGCTTACTTTTTCACCATCTATGGTTACGCCACCCTGCTGAATAAGTCTTCTGACTTCGCTCTTGCTCGGAGCAAGTCCGCACGCAGCCATGAGATCCAGCACACCGATTTTACCATCAGTAAGTTTATCGCTTTGTATCTGAGTTGAAGGCATATTTTCTTCCTGGCCTTGACCCGAGAACAAAGCATGAGCCGTAGCCTGCGCTTTATCAGCCTCTTCCTTGCCATGAACCAGCTCAGTCAAGCTGTATGCCAACACTTCCTTCTTCTCGTTTATCCTGCTGTCATCCCATTTTTCGATTTCAGCAATCTCATCAAGAGGAATAAACGTGAGCATCTTCATGCACTTCATAACATCAGCGTCATCTATATTTCTCCAATACTGGTAAAATTCAAATGGAGTTGTTTTGTTCGGATCGAGCCATACAGCACCCTTTGCAGTCTTGCCCATCTTGTTGCCTTCGCTGTTGAGCAAAAGAGTAATCGTCATAGCGTAAGCGTCGTCCCCGGTCTTCTTTCTGATAAGCTCAGTGCCAGCCAGCATATTGCTCCACTGGTCGTTGCCGCCGAACTGCATATTGCAGCCATAATTGTCATGCAAATACAGAAAATCATAAGCCTGCATTATCATGTAGTTAAATTCAAAGAAAGTAAGACCTTTTTCCATTCTCTGTTTGTAACATTCAGCTCTGAGCATATTGTTTACCGAAAAACATGCGCCCACTTCTCTGAGCATATCGATGTAATTGAGTTTTAAAAGCCAGTCAGCATTATTTACCATGATTGCCTTATCTTCGCCAAACTCGATGAATCTTTCCATCTGTTTTCTGAAACAGTCACAATTGTGCTGAATCGTTTCCATAGTCATCATTGAACGCATATCAGTTCTTCCTGACGGATCGCCGATGCAGCCTGTTCCGCCGCCCACAAGAACGACCGGTTTATTGCCCGCAAGCTGAAGTCTTTTCATAAGACAGAGCGCCATAAAATGTCCAACGTGCAGTGAATCCGCAGTCGGGTCAAATCCTATATAAAATTTTGCTCCGCCATTGTTTATAAGTTCTTTTATTTCAGGCTCATCTGTAACCTGCGCAATCAGGCCTCTTGCCTGTAACTCTTCATAAATTTTCATTTTACTACCTCGTTTATTTTAAAGAATCCTTTAAATTGTAACACTTCCCAAAGAAAAAATAAAGCCCCTATTTGAGACAAGCGCGTCATTATCTCATTTTCTATCATTTATCATGTATGCGCACAAAACAAGGTCCTCAATCGTTATGTTTTTCGTCCAAAAGCCTCTGTATGTCCGGAAACGGCGAAAGCGAGCGTTTGAGAATCCCGTGTATATGAGCTATCGCAAGCCCGTAATTTGTTATCGCCACATTATTATCAGCGCTGTGCCTTATCCTGTATTTCATCTCACGTTCATTTAGCATACACCCGCCGCAATGCACTACCAGAGCAATATCCGATAAATCATCCGGAAACTCTCCGCCCGAAGTAAAAATAAAGTTCAATTTTTT
>CAVIBE010000160.1:1882-8254 GCA_963640885.1 Oscillospiraceae bacterium
CAGCGCGGCATTTTAGCCGTTCCTATGTCCTCGCACTGCCGATGATGCGTACATCCTTCCGAGATCAGGATCGTATCACCATCGTTTAGCCTGTCCAGACTTACCGCACCTTTTACCGCTTCCCTCAGATCACCTTTGTATCTGGCAAACAATATTGAAAAAGAAGTGAGCAGAATATCATCAGGCGTATCTCTGTTTACGCTTTCAAAAACCTGTGAATCAGTTATTACTATTTTGGGCTTTTCAGCAAGCATATTTAAAGCCTGCTTCAGCTCAGTTTCCTTCACTACAACATTTATTCCTCCCGCATCGAGAACATCTCTGATAACCTGTTGCTGAGGCAATATCAGCCGCCCTTTAGGCGCTGAAGAATCTATAGGCGTCACTAAAACAGCCATATCACCCGGGTTAATCAAATCCGAGACAAGCTTTTTGCGGTTTTCCTGAGGCTTTGCCAGCTTCCCGATCATCTCTTTAAGTTCATATATATTTGTGCCCTGCTTTGCACTTACATAAATTACGTTTTTATCGAAATCCGTTTCAGCAGTTTTTGCCGCCAAATCGGCGATAAGATCCGATTTGTTATAGACAACAATATACGGAATTTTTATAGAATCAAAAGAATTTATAAGCTCGTTGTCGTTTTCTGTAATTCCTTTTTCGGCATCAACGACCAAAACAGCAACATCAATTTTATTCAGCACCCTGAGCGCCGTTTTGACTCTCATTTCTCCGAGAACACCTTCGTCGTCAATTCCGGGAGTATCTATTATCACAACCGGTCCGATCGGAAGCAGCTCCATAGCTTTTTGAACCGGGTCAGTAGTCGTTCCCTTTATATCAGATACCAATGACAGCTTCTGACTTGTTACAGCATTCACAACGCTCGATTTTCCGGCATTTCTTCTCCCAAAAAAGCCTATATGCACTCTTTCCGCAGACGCTCTGTCATTTTGTCCCATAATTTCTCCCCCTTGTTTTCATTGTGATTTATACAATTCATATTTTATCCGTTTCGTATATCAAGGTCAACCCCGCCATAAACCGCCAGCATCGTCAAAAGCTTGTCAAAAGCTTGTCAGAACCGCCAAAAAAATCCTGTGACAAAAATTGCGAAAATTGTCACCCATACATCTTTCATTATGCATAAAAAAACGATACAAAAGGTATCTGGCTGCATACGTATCAGATATCACTTTTGTATCGTAAATCAAGTTTATTTTTTGTCTGTAAGTTTTTTATTTCATCCCGTCAAACTGTTTTTTTATGCGCAGGATGTTTTGACCGTCTTTATATTCATAAGCAATCTCGTCCATGCTCTTTTTTACCATATAAATCCCAAGTCCGCCTATTTGGCGTTCCTCTGCTGACAAGCTTACATCAGGATCCGGTTTAGCTAGAGGATCATAAGGTATTCCGTTGTCAATGAAGGTAATCACGACAGAAAGAGGATCTTCTAAGACTTCAACTCGCACGGTTGCCTGACCTATTTCCGGCTTATAGGCATAGTGGGCAATATTGCCAAATAGTTCGTCAATAGCGATGTCTATTTGCATTTGAGCTTTTAAAGGGCAATTATACTGTTCTAACTGCTCATTGACAAAATCTGTCACAACAGCGATATTTTCAACAACTGCGTCTAAATATAGTTCTTTCATAATCACTCCTCCTTACCCGTCGATTTTTTCTTAAATTCTAAACCAAGCATCGTGATATCATCAAATTGAGGTGCCTCACCTACAAAACGGTCTATATCTTCTTTTACTTTCGGCAAAAGGTCGGTCGGAGATAAATCGCGATGACTGTTAAGGACTTCTTCAAGTCGACCCATCCCGTATAATTCGTTGTTAGCATCTGTTGCCTCAGTAACACCGTCTGTATACTGGAATATTTTATCACCCTCGGACAGTGTAATACTTCCGGCTTTATAACGCATTCCTTCCATGCCCGCAAGAACAAATCCGGGACGAATCTTATATGGTTCATAGCGCTCTCCTTTGCGGCAAATGAACGGAAGTTCGTGTCCGGCATTTACAAATGTAAACTCGCCCGTAACAAGATCAAGAACTCCCTCAAAAGCTGTAATAAACAGTCCTTCGCTATTTGCTTCGCAGAGCAGCTCGTTCACACGGCTAAATACTTCTCCCAAATCACGTCCGGGCAGAGTATGGTCTTTAATCAGCGTTTTGCCGATAACCATAAACAAAGCTGCCGGTACACCCTTGCCGGAAACGTCAGCCATGACGATTGCAAAATGGTTTTGGTCTACCATAAAGTAATCATAGAAATCTCCGCCAACCTCTTTTGCCGGTGTCATAGAAGCAAAAACTTCAAACTCCTCACGTTGAGGAAAAGCAGGAAAGATACAAGGAAGCATACTGGCCTGGATGTGCGCCGCAATATCCAGTTCAGCGCCTATACGCTCTTTTTCTGCTGTGATCTTAGAAAGATTTTCAATGTAGTTTTCTAACTCTTCAAGCATGAAATTAAAGGAATCTCCAAGCTCTTCAATCTCATCGCCGGTCGGAATCTCAATATGCTGATTTTCAAATTCTCTGGTATCAGTGATTTTCTTTGTAAATGCTGCAAGTTTGCCAATTGGTAAGATAACAGCTTTTCGTACAAACAGCACATAAGCCAAAATGGTAATCAGCACAATTCCGAGAGCCATAGCAATCATGGTAAACAGGAAAGAGTTTAAGTGCTGGCGCACCTCTGTCATGTCCAGAATATACTGAATTTCCGCAATCGGATTTCCATCCTCGTCGAAAACAGGCGAAACTGACGTATAATTATATCCATAACTATTGTCTGTAACAAGAGGTTCTTGCAAATCCTTGCCGGCGGAATAATATTTCCAGGCAATTTTATAATTTTCTAAATCATTCTCGTCGCCAGCTGCATCCTCATAAGAAATGTTGCTGCCATAAGCAATTTGATTTGCAGGATCGTCACCAAGCTCCGGCAAACAAACATCTATGTAGAAAGTAACACTATCCTCACCCGGCACTGTCAATGACAGATAAGTAATTTCACTATCTTTTTTCTGTATTTCCAACATCTTGACCACTCTTGCATACGCAGCACTCTGATCGCCATTTTCAGCAAGAATAGCCTCCACGTCCTCTGTATCTAAAATATCAGCAATAGTGCGGCTGCCATTCAATACTCTTTCGGCATACATATCTTCCAAATATGTTTTGGAATTTTGATAACTGAAATAGCTTATGGTAACAGTCAGCACCACGCCCAATATTGCAAGAGAAAGAATAAATTTTGGTAGCAGTTTAAGTTTCATCGCCTAACCTCCAATCGCTTGTAGTAAACCTCAGCCTCACATTCGCAACGATCGCTGCAATAGAGAGACTCCATAAACACATCCCGCTAAATGATAAGATACAAATAATTAAAAATGAGTTTGCGTTGATATTCGCAAACTTTTGCCCGTTTTTTGATTACCTGTAAAACTCCACTGTCGATGCTGTCACCTTCCGAAGCAAACGGGTCGTATGCTTTTACGTTATCTCGAATCCTCAGCGTATAAGAGTCCTCTCCCTCTAACAGCTTAATATCTATGTAATGTTGTCTTTTTCCATCCTTCATGCCGAACTTGATAATATTCAAAAGAATCTCCTCAGCAATGAAACTCAGGAAAAAAGCCTGCTTGGGAAGAATGTCCCACTCCTCACACAGTTGTTCAATATCTGCGGAAATATTAGCGACACTATCGGTAGAAATAGTATAGTATTTCTCAAACACACGTCCGGTCGGAGAATAATGCTTAAATACATACTTCCTCGACGAAGAAAAGAGCAGCACCGCCAATGCCATTACAAAACATAATACCTCACAAGCAATATAAGCTACCGCAAGTCCGGTAATATTAAAATGCGGAATCAGTATAATCCCAAACAACAAAATTACTGCAAGGTTTCGGAGAATACTCATAATTCCTGCAAGATGAGCACGACCAATTGTTTGCCAAAATGCAGTAATCAGCATATTGAAACCTGTAAAAAGAAAGCTGATTGCGAACCAGCGAAGTGCAGGTATTGCAATAGCAAGCGAAGTATCCTCTATGCCAAAAAAAGCCAGCATTGGCGCCGGAGTAAACATCGTAAGCCCACAACATACCAGGCTTACAATCGCTGTAAATTTAATGCCTTGACTAAAAACTGACATAATACTATGAGTATCCTGTTCGCCTGCAAAAATGGATACCACAGGGCCAAATGCATTCGCAGCTCCATCGAAGAAGGCGCTTGGGATTGTACTGATTGTATATAGCACGCCGAAGATTGCCGCATATATTACTCCATTTATGTCATCGCCAAGCAGCATCTTGTTGAATATCAGCATAATCAGCGCTTGAAAAATATATGCAGAGCCAACGCCAAAACCGTTACGGATAAATTGATTTAAATCCGCAAGTTTGGGAACAATAACCCTTAACCGAAGGATAGAGATCTCACGGGCAAAATGGGTTAAAAGCAGCAATACGCCGAGAACTTCCGCAATACACAAAGATACGGACGCTCCTTTAATGCCCCAATCAAAATACCCCATCAGTACGATATCCAATACCAGATTTGTGGCTATAACAACACCTGAAGCAATAGCCGCAAGCCTCGAATTTCCATCAGTGCGCACGGACATGGACAGAATGTAATATATCACAAAAAATGGCGACGCAACAAATACAGGTAGCAAATAATCTTTCGCCGGAGAAAACAAGACGTCTCTTGCTCCTAAAAAAGCGACTACCTGATTTTGAAACACCAATGACACTATTAAAAACAATAAGCCGAGCAAAAGTCCTAAACAAAACTGCTTACCCATTTGCCGGTTGGCTGTTTCCTTGTCAGCTGCGCCAAGAGAACGTCCAATCAGCACATTAGCTCCCACAGCGACAGTAACGCCTACAAAGGCAAATAGCATATAAACCGGTGTGGAAATGCCCGCAATCGCAAGTCCGTTGCTCCCGATAAAGTATCCAATCAAAGCTGCGTCTATAATCGTGCAGATCGCAACGCTCATTGACGAAATAATCCCCCAAATAAGATAGTTCTGATAGGCGGTTTTTGCAAATTTCTTTTCCATATTTATTCAACAGTCAGGATATCTATAAAGCCTGTAACTTCAAATACTTCCATAATTGTTTCGTTTACATGAAGAATTTTCATTTCTCCCTGACGATTCATGACCTTTTGGGCTGCCAATAATACTCGAAGTCCGGCAGAAGAAATGTAGTCAAGCTTTTCAAAGTCAAATATCAATTTTGTGTGGTCTGCCACTTCTGTTTTCAGTGTTTTTTCAAGTTGCGGAGCCGTTGTTGTATCTAAACGTCCTTCCAGTTCGATAGAAAGCACTTCGTTGTCCTTTTTTACCTGGATATTCATATTATTTACCTAATCAACTTTTGCTTTTTGCGAAAGTCCCTTTCTAAATTTGTACAATATAAAATTTTCTTTATTTATGACATAGTGAAATACCTGTTTACAGATATTCCACTATGTCTATATTTCAGCTTTGGTCAGCTAACTGCCAAGCTATGTTGCAAGCGCAATACTTGCGCGGATTGCATCTGCAGACTCCCTATTCTGTCAAACACTCATCCGCACCACCGCCGCCTACAGGGCATATACAATTAAGCATCCCGCCCTGACCATATCCAAAACAGACAGGTTCGCCGGGAACGTTTCAACCAGCTGCGACAGCATCAAACTCATCGTCGAATATCCCATATTCCACCTGCACCGAAAACGGCACATCCGTCGGGGATGTAATAGGGGGTCTCCCAACTGCCGCCTCCGGCAACCGCATCAAGCTCGTCGTCGGAAAGCTCGTCATCCGATTCCGCCTTGACAAAATCAGCTTCGCTAAGCTCTATGCCATGCTCTTTTGCAAGAGCAATGATTTCCCGGATTGCTTTGTCAGACTCCATTTTCTCTAATTCAGCCATCTTTTTCTTCAGATTTTCGTCTTTGGAAATCAGTTCTAAAAATTTTTTCATGTTTTCACTCATAACAAGATCCTCTTTTCTTTATAGGTTTTGTTTACATATAAAGCTTCGTTTTGCTTAAGAAAGCATCATCGAAGTAGCCTTGCAGGCAATGCCTGCAAGACTCTGTGCCTAGCAACGGGCGAATATTTTATCAGTACCACCGCCAACAAACGGGCATACGCAGTTATAATCGTGGAATGTATTATGACCACCCTCACCGTATGCAACACAGCCACAGGTGTAGTCTTTGCCGTCATTGCCGGTACCGCTGCCGCCTCCTCCAAAAGCACAGCCGCAACCGCCGCCGCCTGCGACGGCATCAAGCTCATCGTCATTCAGCTCGCCACCTGATTCCTCTTTGGCGAAAT
>CAVIBE010000160.1:8307-9597 GCA_963640885.1 Oscillospiraceae bacterium
TAATTCAATCACCTTTTTCTTCAGATTTTCGTCTTTGGAAATCAGTTCCAAAAATTTTTTCATGTTTTCACTCATAACAAACTCCTTCTTTTAAAAGACTTGTTTTTCATATACATCTTCGAAGTAGCCTTGCAGACAATGCCTGCAAGGCTCTACCGATTTCCGAACTAATCCTCACCGGCGCCAGCCAAAATGCACAAACATTTATCCTCACCGGCGCCCCCGCCAACGCAAACACAGGCAACATCTTCGCCCCTGAACTTAACGCTGCCGCCGCCGCCAAAAGCACAGCCGCAACCGCCGCCGCCTGCGACGGCATCAAGCTCATCGTCGGAAAGCTCGCCACTTAATTTCTCCTTGGCGAAATCAGCTTCCGTCAGCTCTATTCCAAGCTCTTTTGCAAAAGCGATGGTTTCCTGGAGCGCTTTGTCAGCCTCCATTTTCTCTAATTCCATCACCTTTTTCTTCAGATTTTCGTCTTTAGAAACAAGTTCCAAAAATCTTTTCATATTTTCACTCATAATAAGTTCCTCCATATACGATTACTCACTACCGCTTCCGCTTATAAAGCACAAACAGTTCACAGGATTGTCAGCTCCATCATTGCCCTGACCGTACATAGGGCAGAAACATCCGCCACCTGAGCTGGTGCCGCTGCTGCCACCTGAACCGCTACAGCCGCCGCTGCCTGAACCGCTACAGCTGCAAGCGCCGCCTGCGACTGCATCAAGCTCATCGTCGCTCAGTTCGCCAATCGTTTCCTCCTCAGCGAAATCAGCTTCGCTAAGCTCTATGCCATGCTTTTTTGCAAGGGCGATGGTTTCCTGGAGTCCTTTTTCAGGTGCCATAGCATCTAATTCCATCATTTTTTTCTTCAGATTTTCGTCTTTTGAAATCAGTTCCAAAAATCTTTTCATATTTTCACTCATAGCAAACTCCTTTCTTTTAAAAGGCTTTTTTTATATACATCTTCAGTGCAGCCTTAGCAGAGCAGCTTTGCAAGGCTCTATGCCAGGCTCTTTTGCAATTGTGATACTTGCGCTGATTGCATAAGCAGGCTTCATATCTCGGCATCAGTACCACCGCCGACAAACGGGCATACGCAGTTATACTCCTTGAATGCAGTATGACCACCCTCACCGTATGCAACACAGCCACAGGTGTAATCTTTTCCGTTCTCACAGGTACCGCTTCCGCCGCCTCCAAAAGCACAGCCGCAACCGCCGCCGCCGGCTACGGCATCAAGCTCATCGTCATTCAGCTCGCCACCTGATTCCTCTTTGGCGAAAT
>CAVIBE010000161.1:0-3742 GCA_963640885.1 Oscillospiraceae bacterium
TGATTGTTTGGGGCGGCGATTTTTCGCCGCCTTTTTAAATGGGCGTTATACGGCACGGCGGGCAGGCACGTTCGGAAACGGAACGGTTACGAACCGTTCCCTACGACGATGCGGGGTTCAAAAACCGGTGGCGGTTGCGAAAATGTTGAAAAATGCAGGTTTAGGAACGGCACGCGGACAAAAACGGCACATATTGCGCAACACCGCAACAGGGCCAATGATCACGGAACGAACCGTTCCCTGCGGCGGCTTTTTTCAAACAAATTTCACATAAAAAACATTTGAATTTCATACAAAAAACTGCAAAAAAATGCCGGAATACCTTGACCGTTTGACTATATTGTGATATGATATCAAATTGCTATAGAATGTTCAAACAGTTTTGTGTATAAAAATTAATTATTATGTTAACGTTCTATATATCGAAATGGCTAAAATGATTACTTATTTTTAAATAAGTGCTTTTCACAACATTACTTTGCGAAAAAGGAGTGAAGAAAATGCCCCATCCAGTTAAAACCGGAAAAAAGACCAGAATGAGCTTCTCCAAAATCAATGAAGTGGCTCCTATTCCCAGCCTTATACAAATCCAGGTGGATTCGTATAACTGGTTCATAGAGGAGGGTCTTAAAGAAGTATTTGAGGACATTTCCCCGATAAAGGATTATGCGGGAAATCTTGTGCTTGAATTTATCGACTATTCTCTAAAGGATACACCAAAATATGATATTGAAGAATGTAAAGAACGAGATGCAACCTATGCAGCTCCACTGAAGGTCGCAGTGAGACTTGTAAATAAAGAAACCGGCGAGGTAAAAGAACAGGAAGTATTTATGGGAGACTTCCCTCTTATGACCGAAAACGGAACATTTATTTATAACGGCGCAGAACGTGTTATCGTTACACAGCTTGTGCGATCGCCGGGACCTTATTACGATATTACTATAGATAAATCCGGAAAGAAGCTTTATGCAACTACCATAATTCCAAACAGAGGGGCATGGCTTGAATATGAAACTGACTCCAATGAAATCATTTCTGTAAGAGTAGACAGAACAAGAAAGCTGCCTGCAACTATGCTTTTGAGAGCATTGGGATTTGGAACAAATCAGGAGATCATTGACCTTTTGGGCGAGGATGACAGATTATTAAGTACTCTTAAAAAAGATACAGTAGATACTGTAGAAGACGGCCTTAAAGAAATCTACAAAAAGCTCAGACCGGGCGAACCGCCTACGGTAGACAGCGCACAGTCACTTATAGACTCACTCTTCTTTGACCCTAAGAGATATGATTTAGCAAAGGTTGGCAGATATAAATATAACAAGAAACTCGGATTAGTCGGAAGAATCGACGATCATATTGCTGCAAGAAACGTAATTGACCCTGAGACCGGCGAGGTGCTTGTTGCCGCAGGCGAAAAAATCAGCAGAGACAAGGCTGTTGAAATTGAAGACGCAGGCGTAAAATTTGTATATATTGCAGACGAATTTGACAAAGAACATAAAGTAATAGGTAATAACTTTGTTACCTTGGCAAAATACATAGATTTTGATATTTCAGATATAAAGATTGCGCCGAAAGTATATTATCCGGTGCTTAAAGAAATCCTTGATGCTTATGAGGACGAGGACGAAATCAGAGAAGCTATCAAATCAAACAAGAATAAGCTTGTGCCAAAACATATCCTTATTGACGATATCGTAGCTTCGATGAGTTATCTTTTGGGATTGCCTCACGGAATAGGCACAACTGACGACATTGACCATCTCGGAAACAGAAGACTTCGTTCGGTAGGCGAGCTGCTTCAGAATCAGTTCAGAATCGGTCTTGCGAGAATGGAAAGAGTAGTCAGAGAAAGAATGACTATTCAGGACATGGAAGTAACGACACCTCAGGCATTGATAAATATCAGACCGGTTACAGCGGCTATAAAAGAATTTTTCGGAAGCAGCCAGCTGTCACAGTTCATGGACCAGACAAATCCTCTCGCAGAGCTTACTCATAAGAGAAGACTGTCAGCGTTAGGACCGGGAGGTCTGTCCAGAGAAAGAGCCGGATTTGAAGTAAGAGACGTACACCATTCCCACTATGGCAGAATGTGTCCGATTGAAACCCCAGAAGGTCCGAATATCGGTCTTATAGGTTCACTTACGACTTATGGAAGAATTAACGAATACGGTTTTATCGAAACTCCATATAGACTCGTGGATAAAGAAACCGGATGTGTTACAAAAACAATTCATTATCTGACCGCTGACGAAGAGGAAACTCTCGTAATCGCCCAGGCCAACGAACCGCTCGACGAAGAAGGCAGATTTATCAACGAGAGAGTTGCGGCAAGAGGTATCGGCGGCGAAATAGATATGGTAAGAAGAGACGTACCTGACTATATGGACGTATCACCGAAACAGGTAGTATCGGTTGCTACAGCGATGATACCGTTTCTGGAAAACGACGACGCTAACCGTGCGCTGATGGGTTCTAACATGCAAAGACAGGCAGTGCCGCTTCTTATGACAGACGCTCCTATTGTAGGAACAGGTATGGAATATCTGGCAGCAAGAGACTCGGGCGTAGTAATTCTTGCAAAACATGCCGGAACGGTTGAATATGTTGATGCAGACAGAATCGTTGTCGCAAGAGATGACGGCGAAGGCAAGGACACATATAAACTGTTGAAGTTTAAACGCTCAAACCAGGGTACTTGTATCAATCAAAGACCGATAGTAAGCCGGGGCGAACACGTAGAGCTGAAAGAGCCTATTGCTGACGGACCGTCTACAGACCAGGGCGAGGTTGCTCTCGGAAGAAACCTTCTCGTAGGATTTATGACATGGGAAGGCTACAACTACGAGGATGCTATTTTGCTTAACGAAAAACTGGTCATGAATGACATCCTTACTACACTTCATATCGAAGAATATGAAGCTGAAGCGAGAGATACAAAGTTAGGACCTGAAGAAATAACAAGAGATATACCGAATGTCGGTGAGGACGCGCTGAAAGATCTTGATGAAGAAGGTATCATCAGAATCGGCGCTGAGGTTTCAGCATCTGACATACTCGTAGGTAAGGTAACTCCAAAAGGTGAGACTGAGCTTACGGCTGAAGAAAGACTGCTTAGAGCTATTTTCGGCGAAAAGGCGAGAGAGGTAAGAGATACATCTTTAAGAGTACCTCACGGAGAAACCGGTATTATAGTTGATGTTAAAACATTTACCAGAGAAAACAATGACGAGTTGCCACCAGGAGTCAACAAACTCGTAAGATGTTATATAGCGACAAAGAGAAAGATAAATGTCGGAGACAAGATGGCCGGAAGACACGGAAATAAAGGTGTTATTTCAAGGGTACTTCCGGAAGAGGATATGCCGTTTATGGAAGACGGAACTCCGCTGCAGGTTGTTTTGAATCCGCTCGGCGTACCGTCCCGAATGAATATCGGTCAGGTACTCGAAGTGCATCTCGGACTGGCAGCAAAGAAAAAAGGCTGGTATATAGCAACTCCTGTATTTGACGGTGCAAGAGAAAACGATATAATTGAGCTTCTTAAAGAATGTGGATATTCCGAGACGGGAAAATTGCAGCTCCGAGACGGCAGAACCGGCGAACCTTTTGACAATCCGGTTACCGTAGGATATATGTATATGCTGAAGCTGCATCACCTTGTTGATGATAAGATTCACGCAAGAAGCACAGGCCCGTATTCACTGGTTACACAGCAGCCTCTGGGCGGTAA
>CAVIBE010000162.1:0-6002 GCA_963640885.1 Oscillospiraceae bacterium
ATATTAATGGAAGGCAGTTATTTATTTTATATAATCGTTATCGTAATTTTATTAACTTTTTCTGCATATTTCAGCGCGACAGAGACAGCATTTACATCTTTTAACCGGATTAAAATCAAAAATTTGCAGACAAAGCGGGCAAAGCAGGTTATAAAGCTGGCTGACAATTATGACAAGCTGCTTTCCACGATTCTCATAGGCAACAATATAGTCAATATTGCGATGTCGTCTATTGCAACGGTGATTTTTGTAAAAATATATGGCGACATGGGCGCGACGTGGGCGACAATTGTTATAACCCTGGTAGTTCTTATCTTTGGTGAAATATCTCCTAAAAGCATAGCAAAAGAAGCGCCCGAACGCTTTTCACTCTTTTCTGCTCCGATAATAAATTTCTTTATTATTATCCTGACACCTTTGACATTCTTTTTCTCAATGTGGAAAAAGCTTCTGAATGCAATCTTTAAATTTGAACCGAATAAAGGTATAACGGATGCAGAGCTTCTGACTATCGTTGAAGAAGCTAAGACTGACGGTTATATAGACGGCGACCGCTCCGAGCTGATACAAAATGCAATCGGATTCAGCGATTTGGAAGCACAGGACATTCTCACACCGAGGGTGGATGTAATTGCGGTAAGCACGGAAACCTCAAAGGCTGAGATTGCGGAGCTTTTCAGAAATACAGGATTTTCAAGAGTTCCGGTTTATGAAAACAATCTCGATAACGTAATCGGAGTGCTTAATCAGAAAGATTTTTATAATTATATAAATGGCACAGACAAAGAAATAAGCGAATATGTAAAGCCGGCGGCATTTGCACCGGGAACTATGAAGATAGCCCATCTTTTGAAAGAAATGCAGCGCATAAAAACTCATATTGCCATAATCGTAGACGAATACGGCGGCACAGAAGGGCTGCTTACGATGGAGGACATAATTGAAGAGCTTGTTGGCGACATATATGACGAATATGATGCTGTAGAGGAACAGGAAATCGTAGCCTTGCCAGATGGAAGCTATAATGTACTGTGCTCCGCAAATCTGGACGATATGTTTGAATATTTCGGAATCCACGAAGATTTGGATGTTACAACCGTAAACGGCTGGGTGCTTGTACAGCTGGGCGACATGGCTCATGTGGGAGAAACTTTTGAATATAAAGCGGAAAATAAACTTTTCAAAGTAAGAGTGACTAAAGCTGACGAAAAGAAAGCATTAGAAATCAATATGTTTGTGGAAAATTTGCCTGACTATGAGCTGGATGACTGAGCCGATTTTGGCGGTTTTAAGCGGCAGACGCGTTGAAATGCCGATAAAATTTAATTATGCGGCAATTTGAATAAATTAATGAAATGCTTGAATTTTATCTGATTTTGGGTAAAATAATAATTAATAACAGAGATACAGGCGGTAGTGGCAGTAAACTACTTTACAACTTATGGCGGCCGATAAAAGGTGCTTATAAAGCTGAAAGGCAGCAGGCTGTTCAGGATGGGAACGGAGGAACAATATGAGAAATAAAGCGATTATCATGATTTTGGTATTGATGTTGGGGCTGATGATGAGCGGCTGTGGCGACAACAAAGACAATGGCACTGACAATGTTGATGTTGAGCAGGAACCGGTTTCTGAGGTAGTCGAACTGACTGTGATGCAGTATTTTGCGAGTGCCGCATATATTTATGACGGTCAGGATGAAGAAAACGGAGAGCTTATGCCGCCGGTTGAATATAAACTGACCTGTGAGCCCGAAGATAACAAATATCTTGCGGCTGTCAATTCGCTGAGAACGCTTCCTGAGGGAGAGGACAAGTATTATACAGCGCTTTCCGACAGCTATGTAATTAACGATGTTACTGTAGATGACGGTGTGGCTTATGTGGATTTTTCGTCTGAAAACCTGACAGGCGGTGCGGCAACCGAAATTGCGCTGATTGACCAGATCGTTTATACGCTCGGCAATTCTTTTGAAGAGATTGCGGCAGTTCAGTTTACTGTAGACGGGAAACGTGCCGAAACGCTGATGGATCAGTCCGATATATCAGAGCCGATTTCGCCGGATTATTTATAAAACCCGGCGTTAATGCTATAGATTCCATGCGTCAGCGAGAGCTTTTATGGCAGGGGCGATGGAATCAGTAGGAATATTTGAATAATAGAAGATGAGGGTACTTTTATCCTCGTCTTTTTTATTTGTCTGATACTTATGAAGAGGCACCATATTTATTCCGAGATTTTCGGCAATAGGGCAGAGCTCGGCTGCGGTTTTGCCGCAGTTTATTTTTATGAGCATATTAAGCCCGGACTCTTTGCTTGAGATTGTTATTTTATCGCCGAACATTTCAATAAGCGTGCTGCCGGCGAGGTTTATTTTCTGCGAATAGAGCTTTCTGAGCTTTTTCACGTGAGTATGAAGCAGTCCTTTTTCCATATAAGTGGCAAGAGCAAGCTGTTCGGTTTTAGAACAGGTCTGATTGTAAAATTCCATAACCGTATCGGAGTAGGGAATCATCACGGCAGGCAGTACCATATAGCTGATTTTAAGCGATGGAAAGAGAACTGATGAAAACGAGCCGAGATATAATACGGGCGCATTTTCGTCCAGACTTTTGAGCGGCGGAACAGGTTTGCCGAAATATCTGAGTTCGCTGGCATAGTCGTCCTCTATTATGATGCTTCCTGTTGAGGAGGCATATTTCAAAAGCTCTCTGCGGTTTCCGATAGGCATTACCGTACCTAAAGGAAATTGGATGGAAGGCGAAACACAGATTACCGATGGAAAAGCTGCTTTGATTGCTTCTAAAGAAGCGCCGTGCTCGCTAATGGTAATCGGTATAGTATTAAAACCTCTGTCTTTAAATACGTTGACTGACGGAAGATATCCCGGGTCCTCAAATGCGATATTGTCCAGCTGCATAGCCGAAAGAAAGCTGCATGCAAGATTGATTATGGCTTGAGTGCCGGCTGCAATTATAATCTGGTCAGGGTGGCAGACAACACCTCTCGTCATGTAAAGGTAGTGAGAGAGCTGCTCTCTTAAAATTTTTTCGCCCTGAGGCGAAGCTTCAAAGGCGAGCTCATCGGGATATTCGTTAATTACAAAATTGAGGCACTTTTTCCACTTTACGAAATCAAAAAGCGCTGTATCTGAATACATTTCCTTATTTTTCTTTGGTTTTCGGCTTAAATTCTGAAAAACCGGCGGGTAATATATGGAATTTGAGGACGGCTCTTCGCCTGTCGTATTCACATAATATCCGGATTTTTCGCGGCTCGTTATATACCCTTCAACCGAGAGCTGGTTGTAGGCAAGCTCTATTGTAGTTATGCTGATTTTAAGATTAGAAGCGAGGCTGCGCAAAGAGGGGAGCTTATTTCCCAGAGCCAGGCGACCGCACATTATTTCGTTTTTTATATATTCGTATAATTGTATATATAACGGCTTTTTTGAATCATAATCAAGAACCGGAGTAATCGTATTCATAACACACCTCAAACTGTACTTATAAAAAAAATAAAATCTGACTGTTTATAAGTATACAGGATTGGCGTAATATAGTCAACAAGATTAGAAATTGAGTAATGAGGAAAAGGAGTGGATTGTATGAGAAATGACAAAATTAAAACCCTGACGTACATGGCGCTTATGGCTGCGCTCGCCCTGGTTGCTACTATTTTAATAAGAATACCGGTGCCGGCAACGCAAGGCTATGTGCATTTTGGTGATACGATATTGTTCTTGTCGGTAATGATACTTGGCAAGAAGAACGGCGCCATTGCGGGAGCTCTGGGTCAGGCATTGGCTGACGTGCTTGGAGGATATGCGGTATTTGCGCCGATAACTTTCGTGGCTAAGCTGCTCATGGGGCTTCTCATAGGTGTTGCGTTAGAGATGTTGGTTAAAAATAAAAGCGAAAAGCATTTTCGCTTTGTCGTTGGCGGAATCGCCATGGTAGTTTTATCATGCGCTGCAATGGTTGGTTCGTATTACGTAGCTGAGAGCGTTATGTATGGAAGCTTTGTAATTCCTCTCGTGGAAATACCGGCAAATCTTGTACAGTTCTCTGTAAGTGCAGTTTTGGCAGGTTTGGTTGGCGCTGTGCTTGCAAAAAGCCCGGCCAAGTCGATTATGAAGCTGCAAAAATAGAGAAAATCAAAAAAGACCTTCCGATTAAACGGAAAGTCTTTTTTGATCTTAATTTTTATCCTCAGACGAAGAATCTTTGTCATCGTCTTTTTTCTCGCCCGGTTTATATCCGAACAAAATCTCAAACCATTCGTCCTCTGAAATCGCCTTGTCATCACCATCATTCATGTCATTTGGAATATCTATGGATTCAGGAATCTTTGAAACCTCAGACATATCAAGCGGTTTAGGCATTTCAGGAAGCGGAGCGCCAGAAGCTTTATAACCATCACTGCGAACCTGCTTAGGCTCGTCCGTCTCAGGCTCTGAGCGGCGTTCAGAACGTTTCTCTGATTGATTTTCAGACACGCCGCCGTTATTGCCCTTAAACAGCTTGCTTATTCCTGACGCTAAGCCAGACGACAATGGACTTGCATTTGAAGCTTCAGATTCTTCAGGTTTGTCCTGATTTTTTTCATTTTCGCTCCTGAGCTTTGCTCTCTCAGAACGCCTCTTAGCATTTCTCCTGCTGCTGTTAGACATTTCACCGGCATCAGCCGCAGCCTCAGCTGTATTGGCAATGCCGGAAACCGATTTTTCGACTTTTTCAGCTTTTTCGACTTTTTCAGCCTCAAAATCGTACTCATATATTTCGCTGCGAGGGATAAGCCCTAAATGCTTTCGGCTCTCATAAGAACCGCCGGCACGGAATACAAGCTCAATAAGACCGTTAGCAGCTGCGTAGAAAGGCTTGTGCAACAGTTTCATGAGAATAGCAAACTCTTTGAGCAGCCACTTGAAAACTTTGTAAAGTCCTTCTACAACAAAATCGTAAAGTTTTACTACCGGCTTCGACGAAAGCACGAATACGCACAGACTTGCCAGTACAAAAATTGACAAATAGTAAACGACAACATTGTCCGGGAAAATACCGAAGCTTATGCCATGTTTCTTCACCAGATATCTTACTATAAGATGAAGAATATAGACCGTCATCGTGTTTCTGCCGACATATGAAACATAGTTGTTTTTGCTCGGCAAGATGTTGATCATCAGAATTATCCATCCACATGCAAGGAAGAATATCATAATTCTTCCGAGAATATCCCAGTACCATGCCATACCAAGCTCCACGGCCGGACTCTTCAAAAGGAAATATCCGACAGGGAACTGATCGCCGAAAAATGCCAGAATGCACGATACAGCTAAAAGCACAGCTCCTAATACAGCGCAATGCCATTTTTTGAGAGAACGCAGCTTTTTTATGTGTTCTTCAGTGCAATAATAGCCCAGTATGAAGAACGGGAAATAGGAGAACATTCTGCCAAGCGCCAGCTCGTCCGAGAAAAACGGTATCATACCCGCCAGTAAATAGATTACCATTGATATTTCAAAAATGTGAGGTATCTTGATGTAGTCTTTGAGGAAGAACCTGTAGAAAAACAATGCAAACAGATACCACAGCGCAAACGGCGGAATGAATATGTTTAGTGTCGCATGCCCGAATATAGCCGTCCTTATGAAAAAGAAAAACGGTATACACAGAAGATATGGCCACATAAATGTATGAAAAGCAGTCTGTCTTGCTCTATCCGGTTTTTTTGAGAAATATCCTGACAGGAATACAAAAGCTTGCATGACAAATACGTTTATCGTTATGTAGATTATCCCGCTGAGCGAAGCTTGCGAAAAATGCCCCGCAACCCTCGTAAAATGCGAAATCGGGATAGACCACATAAGCAGCCCCCTGAACGTGTCAAACATATAATCTCTTTTTTTAATTTGTCCCATTAGTAATCAAAACGCCTCCTTTTCATACTCATATATTATTTTGAATTTCTCTCCTCAACTGTTTTTATTGCTTTGAAAAGCA
>CAVIBE010000162.1:6012-6860 GCA_963640885.1 Oscillospiraceae bacterium
GAAAAGCAGCTCAGGAGTTACCTTAAACGGCATCTTGTGGGCATTTGGACTTACCGTGCAGCCTGCTTCGGCAATTTTCATAAGCAACTCATCATCAGGATTTTCTACACCCAAATCTTTGAGACAGCATGGAAGACCTACTTCTTTATAGAAAGCTACGATGTCGTTCCATTCTTCGATACTTATTTTTTCTGCTGCAAGCTGTATAAGAACACCAACTGCAACAGCTTCGCCGTGCATTGCATGGAAAGGTTTTACTGTAGCGGTCATGCCATTGTAAACGCCGTGAGCGATAGCACATCCGTTGTTTTCAAATCCCACTCCTCCTAAATATATATTCGCTTCTATACATCTGTCAAGAGATTCTGACCATTCTTTGCGTTCAACTGATTTTTTTGCCTCAACAGCGTTTTCGCGCAGGACTTTATTGCAGAGTTCAGCTATTGCAAATGCTGCCTGAGTGCCTATGCCGCCGTTGTAATTCATAGCGCCTGACTGTCTGCAAGCTCTCGCTTCATAATAGCAGGCAAACGCATCGCCGATACCTGCGATAAATGTTCTGAGAGGAGCTTTTCCGATTATAGCCGTGTCAACGATAACGACTTCAGGATTGGTTTTTGTTCTCTTTGAAACAACAAAAGTTCCGTTTTCATCATATATAACTGACATGGAGCTGCAAGCCGCATCTGTTGCCGCAGCCGTAGGGATGATAACTACAGGAAGACCCGCGATATCAGCTACCAGTTTTGCTGTATCTGTAACTTTTCCTCCGCCAAGACCGATTACAGCGTCGTGAGAGCCTTTTTTGACTTCAGCAATTATTCTGTCAGCTTCAGCCTGGGTTGATT
>CAVIBE010000163.1:0-3655 GCA_963640885.1 Oscillospiraceae bacterium
CTCCGAAATATTAAATTTACTTATAAATTATGTAGGTATTTTTCCTGTATGTCAAGAAAAATACTCTAAAATATTGATAAAAAGTGTCTAAAATTGTATTTCAGCACAAAAATTGACGCTATAATTCAATCTTGTCCACACGTCTTTGGTGTCTGCCGCCCTCAAATTCTGTGTTCAGCCATGCGTCAACGATTTCCAGAGCAAGACCAACGCCGACAACTCTGCCCCCGAGAGAGAGCATATTTGCGTCATTGTGAGCTCTGCTCATTTTAGCTGAAAACGTGTCAGATACATTTGCGCATCTTATACCTTTTACTTTGTTTGCCGCTAAAGAAATGCCGATGCCTGTGCCGCAGCAAAGTATGCCTTTGTCAGCTTTTCCCTGAGCAATCATTTCAGCAGCAGCTCTGCCATATTCGGGATAATCTACGGATTCTGTGGAATGTGTGCCTATGTCTTCAAAATCATAGCCTTTTTCCTGCAAATGTTTCTTGATTTCTTCCTTGAGTTCGTATCCGCCGTGGTCGGATGCAAGTACTAATTTCATGATAAGCCTCCTCGTAATTATTTGTTGGTTTATATTGATTTATCGTTTTAACTTATTTTATATTTGACGAATTTCGGTCGCAGCCTTGTCCATTCTGTTCATTACGGAAAAACCGACACCGCTGGCCTCAAAAGCTTCAGAAAGAATTATATCAGCTTTAAGCTCGTCGAATTTTCGCAATATATCAAACACATTGTGGGCAACAGTCTCAAGATGAGCTCTTGAACCGGCCGACAAAATTATGCAGCGCTCGTTTTTGCCAAACCGGCTGTGATAGCTGTTATAGGTTTCGTCTGTAACGATAAGCCCGACAGTTTTGCCATTTTTAAGCTCGGCGTCAGCGTGCGTTATAATTTCCGCAAAAACCTTGTCAGCAGCTCCTTCAAAGAGAATCATCGGAGCGTCGGGAGCGTAGTGTGTATATTTCATTCCCGGAGCTTTAGGAATTTCGCTCTCTTTGGAAATTTCGCTCTCTTTGGAAATTTCGCTCTCTTTGGAAATTTGGTCCTCTTTGGAAATCTCGCCCGACGGAGCTTTCGTAATCTCTTTAGACTGAGCCTTGGCTGCTGTTTTTCTGGGAGCAACAAGAACAGTGCCTATGACTTTTTCAAGGTCTTGCTCTGTTACTATCCCCGGGCGCAGAATTACCGGCGGTTCAGAAGTTGTGTCGATTACCGTTGATTCTATGCCGACATCGCAGACTCTTCCGGCGACTATGCCGTCGACCCTGCCATTGAGATCGTGCATAACGTGTTCCGGTTTTGTAGGACTTGGTTTGCCTGAAAGATTAGCGCTCGGAGCGGCCACAGGACAGCCCGCAAGTTTAAGCAGCACAAAAGCCTCCGGATTTTCCGGCATACGCACAGCAATCGTTTTAAGACCGGCACTGACACAGTCGGGAATACAATTTTTTTTATTCATTATTATACTTATAGGTCCGGGCCAAAAATGCTTCATTATCAATTCAGCTTTATGGGGAACGCTTTCCACTATATCACCAAGCTGCGAAAGCTCGGCGATATGAACTATCAGAGGATTGTCGGACGGACGACCCTTTGCTTCGTAGATTTTTTTAACGGCAGCTTCATCAAGAGCGTTTGCACCAAGACCGTAAACTGTTTCTGTAGGGAAAGCTACTGTTTTTCCTTGAGATAGAAGAGCTGCGGCATCTTTGAGCCTTTCGGAGAGTGCGGATTTGTTATCTATTATATCACGCACATCAAATATTTTTGTTTCCATTTTATATATGTGCCTTTTTGAATTTATTTATACACTACATTGTAGCACTTTTGGCGATTGCAAACAATACCTATATGTGATAAACTATTGTGTTGTAAGAATTCTAAGAATGGAGATATAACTATGTACGATAAGCTTAATTTTATTCAAGAAAAATATGAGGAACTTAGCCTTAGGGTATCCGACCCGGAGCTGATTAATAATCAGCCGGAATGGAGAAAGACAGTTAAAGAAATGTCTGAGATGGAGCCTATCGTCAACAAATATAAGGAATATAAAAAGACGAAAGAGGAGCTGGACGGCGCCAAAGAGCTTTTGGATGAGGCTGGCTCAGATGATGACATGAAGGAAATGGCGAAGATGGAGATATCCGAGCTGAATGACAAGCTTGAATCGCTCCAGGAAGAGCTGAGAGTACTTTTGCTTCCGAAAGATCCTAATGACGATAAGAACGTACTGCTTGAAATAAGAGCAGGAACGGGCGGAGAAGAGGCTGCGCTGTTTGGCGGAGACTTGCTCAGAATGTATACGCGATATGCGGAAAGAAAAGGCTGGAAAACTGAAATTATGGAATATAACGATACCGGTATAGGCGGTGTTAAAGAGGCCATAATTATGATTAAAGGTAAAGGCGCATATTCAAGACTGAAGTATGAAAGCGGTGTTCACAGGGTTCAGAGAGTGCCGGAAACCGAATCAAGCGGCAGGATTCATACTTCGGCTGCAACGGTAGCTGTGCTTCCTGAGGTTGATGAGGTTGAAATTGAGGTTAAGCCTGAAGATGTAAGAGTCGATGTATACAGATCATCCGGAAACGGCGGTCAGTGCGTAAATACTACGGACTCGGCAGTAAGACTTACACACATTCCGACTGGCATGGTAGTAACCTGTCAGGACGAAAAATCTCAGCTGAGAAATAAGGAAAAGGCGTTTAAGGTGCTCAGAGCGAGACTCTATGATTTAGAGCAGCAAAAGAAAAACGATGAGCTTGCCGCAGAGAGAAAAAGTCAGGTTGGAAGCGGCGACAGAAGTGAAAGAATCAGGACTTACAATTTCCCTCAGGGAAGAATTTCGGATCACAGAATCGGCTTGACTATTTATAAACTTGATTATTTCCTTGACGGAGATCTCGATGAGGTAATCGACGCGCTCATTACCTATTATCAGGCGGAAAAGATGAAGCAGTTCTAAGGCTGTTTCGTTGAAAGAACTTTAGAGGGTATAATGGATTTAAAAAAAATATTTATTAAGGATGCCTGCCCGACGAAAATAGGAGGTCAGGCTGTGCTTGAGGGCGTAATGATGAGAAATCAGCGCCAGATTGCTATTTCCGTGAGAAAGGCTGACGGAAGCATTCACATAAAAAAATACTTAGTGAAGAAAAAAGGAAGCTGGGGGAAGGTGCCGTTTCTCAGAGGCGTATTTGCTTTTATAGATTCGCTTATTGTGGGAACCGGAACTTTGATGTATTCCGCAGAAGTGCTGGAGAGTGACGAAGGCGTAGAGGAAGAAAAAGGTCGTTTTGAAAAATGGCTGGAGGCGAAGTTCGGCGGCAAGGCGGCTTACAATTTCATGATATATTCTTCTGTAGTGATATCGCTGCTTTTTACGATAGGCGTTTTTATCATTCTGCCTACGGCTGTGGTAAATTTTGCAAAGCATATTACTGAAAATGCGATTGTGCTGAATCTTATAGAGGGACTTCTCAGAATTGCGATATTTGTGCTCTATGTTTTTCTGATTTCCAAGATGAAGGACATAAAAAGGGTGTTCCAGTATCACGGAGCGGAGCATAAAACGATTCACTGTTTTGAAAACGGGCTGGATCTGACTGTTGAAAATTGCAGGCAGTTTCCGACGCTGCATCCG
>CAVIBE010000164.1:0-4117 GCA_963640885.1 Oscillospiraceae bacterium
GTCATATACTTTAGTAACGCCTTCGCTGAATTGAACGCTTAGCTTAAAATCAGAAATAGGCGCAACACTTTTTACTTTGTGAAACATATGCAGACCTCCTCCTTATTCCAACGGCGGGAGCTTCCTGAACTCCTGCGTTTTCCAAATTTCCTGCAAATCATCCTTGTGAAGCAAAATCCACTCCCTCACCATAGCCAAAGCCTTTGCCGGCAGATAACCTTCCAGCACTTTGCCCGTCATAAAGTCGATTGCAGCCACATTCTCATTATAAATTGCATGAATGTGAGGCGGGTTATGCTCGCTTTGCAGAAAATACATTTTTATAACAATTCCATAAAATCTTGACAATACAGGCATCTTGCGTTAATCCCCCTTTTGTTACTCAAATTGTATCACGATACCGTGATGTTGTCAACATCCCACAAACACCCGACCCCTTCGAAACTTTACCCGATTTCCCCTGTACTTATGAGATTGGTTGCGGTATTGAGAAAATTTTCATATATGATATCACCTACAGCCACAGGCGCCTGCACTTCTAAGCTGTTCACCAGCTCCATCCCCTTAATCAGCAAACTCCTCGGTATCGGGTCTTCAGTTCTCACGCTAACAGTTTTTCCCTCCTCCCTGCCGCCGACCTTTACCGTGCTCGTCAATATCCTAACCGGATTTTCAAGCTCCCTGCGAGCAAAATCTGCGCCTTTATCGCACCTTCCGCCCGAAAAATTTTTCAAATTTATCCGACACCCGTTCGGGCACTGAGTACAGATTACATAATCGCCGCCATCCTGCTCAGACGCCTTGGCTTTTCTTCTTTCGAGCACAAACCTGCGCCTTTCAGCCCTTGTTTTTTCGATATTTTTACCACAACAGTCCGAATAAAAATCGCCGCGCCCATTTGGGGAGTTCAAATAACGTGCAGCCTCCATAGCCGCATGTTCACCCGATTCCGAAACATTATCCACCAAATCATGAACAAAAAGCGCATTTCCGCAATAAAAGAGCCCATTCAGCTCCCTTTCCGCCATTTCATCCTCAGGCACAAGCCCAGCCGCAAGAATTACCGTATCACAGCTGTATTTCGTCTCAATCCCATCAAAATTGCGTATAACAACAGATTCCACGCGTTTTTTGCCATTTATGCGACAGACCTGAGCGCCAGTCAAAAGCGGAATCCCGAAATCTTCGAGACATTCCTTGCGATTTCTGTCAAGACCACCACAAACAGCCTCTTTTTCAACCACACAGATAACACGGCTACCTTCAAGAGTAAAACGTCTCGCCATTATAAGTCCAATGTCACCAGAGCCAACAATGACGATTTCATTTCCTACTTTTATATTTCTCAGATTCATCATCCCCTGAGCCGTTCCGGCAGTATAAATTCCCGCCGGCCTGCTGCCCGGTATCATAAGCGCTCCTCGCCCTCTCTCCCGGCAGCCCGAAGCCAGGATAACAGCCTCCGCCAAGTAGCGCTCAAACCCGTCAGGAGTTTGTGCGCAAACTACAATCCCTCGTTCAGCCTCCAAACTTGCAATGCTCTGTGCATTTTTCAGATTATAGCTCTCCGCTGATTCTATAGCCGTTACCGTAGTTCCGGTTTTAAGCTTTGCGCCGGAATCTTTCAGCATTTTTTCATACAAAGCCTTGTACTCCGGTCCTGTATAATTTTTCCCGAATTTAATAAGACCGAATCCGTGATGAATACACTGGCGCAAAACGCCGCCTATCTGAGTCTCTTTTTCAAGCACCAATACATCTTTAAATCCCAGTTCTTTAAGCTTAATTGCCGCAGCCATACCTGCCGGCCCCGCGCCTGTTATAACTATCTGTCTTCTTTCCATGTACCTTAGCTCCTCATTTCAATCTTCCGACAAACATCTCGCTCCCCGCTCCTGCGTAAGTAAGATTCTCCGGCAAAAGCCTTCTGAATTTTTTCAGCACTTCCGCCGTATCTATAGTGCAAAAACAACCCTGACAGCTTCCCATAAACGCCCCCGTCCTGTTTTTTATTCCTTTTACAGTCGGAATTGCGCCAAGCCTTGAAATATTGTCATAAGCCTTTAAAATATCATCCTCAGTGACCTTTTCGCAGCGGCATACCATCTTGAAATTTCCGCCGTATTCTTTTTGTTCATCCGCTTCAGGATTGCTCCAAATTCCAAGCTCTCTGTCAAATACAAAGAATTTTTCTTTTCGGTTTAAAATCTTCGACTTTCTTGCAAATTTTCTGCCCGCCGCCTTTTCCACAAGTCCAAATACATATTCAGCGATAGGATGCGACGCCGTTATCCCAGGCGATTCAATTCCCGTGAGATAAATAAACCCTGGCACGGCCTCAGATTCCTCTATAACAAAATCATTTTTTACGATTCCCTCTTTGTCAATGAGTTTAGGACGTATGCCCGCAAAGCTCCTTATCACAGGTCGCCCTTTAAGCTCAGGTAAAAGCTCCACCATTTCCTGCATCAAAATCTGCATTACATCCTCATCGTTTGAATAATCATCCTTTTCATCCAGAAATTCCGCGCTCGGTCCTATAATCAGATTGCCTCTGACAGTCGGTGTCAGATGTACACCCAAAACTCCTTTTTCCTCATCAGGCACAGGATATACAGGCAAGTTTATGATATCAGAGCCGCGCTTTTCTAAAATATGATACTCGCCTCTGCAAGGCTTTATCTCAAACCGCTCCACTTCCAACATGCGGCACACATCCGCCGAATACAGTCCTGCGCAGTTTATAACCAGCTCAGCTTCGACGCTCTCACCCGAAGTTTGAACCAAAAATCTCCCGTTTTTACTTTGCTCTATGCTCGTGACCTCCGAGCCAAACATAAATTCAGTTCCGTTGACGGCCGCCTGTTCTGCCAAAGCAATTGTATATTCAAACGGGTCAAAAATCGCAGTATTTGGCGACCAAAGAGCAAAATTTCCTTCAATATACGGATTTATCTGCCTTATCTTATCGCCGCTTATTATTTCAAGCCCTCTCACTCCATTGGCTTCACCGCGTTTTTTCAGCTCCTCCAAATTCTTTTTGTCTTCATCATAAAAACCGGTAACAAGCTTACCGGTTTTTTTATAAGATATTCCAAGCTCCTCCGCGAGTTTTTCAAAATTACGGCTTCCCTCAACGCAAAATTTTGACTTGAGAGAGCCGACCGGATTGTTGAAACCCGCATGAACTACTCCGCTGTTTCTGCCGCTGTTTCCAAAAGCCAGATCAGCCTCTTTTTCTATCACGCCTACTGTAACCTCATGCTCCGACAAAACCTTTGCAATCGCACAGCCTACCGCTCCCGCGCCGATAATTACAGCATCATAAAACTTTGTCATATCACCATACCTCCGTTAGGACTGATAACCTGACCTGTAATAAATTTCGCATCATCAGATGCCAAAAACATCACCGTGCCTGCAATATCCTCAGGCATACCTATCACGCCTAACGGCGTCTCGTCTTTCAGCATTTGCACCACTTCGTCACTCAGGTCTTTCATCATGTCGGTTTTTATAACTCCCGGTGCAACGCAGTTGACAGTTATACCAGACGGTCCCACTTCTTTGGCAAGAGCCTTAGTCATGCCTATAACGGCAGCTTTTGAAGCTGAATACGGGACTTCGCACGAAGAACCGCAAATCCCCCACATAGAAGAAATGTTTATTATACGGCCGGATTTATTCCAAATCATATTTTTCAATGCTTCGCGGCTCATGAAAAAAGCGCCTTTGATATTTGTATCAAAAATTCTGTCCCAGACTTCTGCGCTAACGTCCGTAAAAAGATGATAATCACATACGCCTGCATTATTTACCAGAACATCTACTCGTCTGTATTTTTCCAAAACATATTCAAAAAGAGCTTTTACCGCCGCCTCGTCTCTGACGTCGCAATGATAAGCCTCCGCATTACAGCCTTTTTCTCTCAATTCATGTGCCAGATTATCAGCCTTTTCTTTGCTTTGTGCGTAATCTATTATAACGGTATAACCTTTTTGCGCAAAAGCTTTACATATTGCAGCTCCAATACCGCGGCTTCCTCCCGAAACCACAGCAACCTTTCCCATAAAAATCACCTTTTCTTTATATGCGCCATATCATCAAAGCCAATAAT
>CAVIBE010000165.1:0-3158 GCA_963640885.1 Oscillospiraceae bacterium
TGTGCCCATCAAAGACATACGCACATTATATACCATTTTTCAAAAAAATCAATAGAATATCTCAAATGTATCATATTTGTAACAATAAAGGTATAATTGACGGAGCAAATTTGTTATAATAGTAAAGATAAAGATTTGGACGTTTGAAGGGGGTGTAGAAAATCATTGTTTTAAAAAACGCATCAATAATCGTTTGCGCAAATGATACTGAAAAGAAAGATATAGCGATAAATAATGGAAAAATAGAAGCAGTCGGAACAGGCATAAATATAGCCGGCGCACAAGTTATAGATTGCCGGGGCAAGCTCCTCATGCCGGGACTGATTGACGCCCACGTGCATCTCAGAGAACCGGGCTTTGAGAAAAAAGAGACCATTAAATCAGGGACTCAGGCGGCAGCGGCAGGCGGTTTCACGACCGTAATGGCAATGCCGAATTTAAAACCAGTGCCAGACAGCCCCGAAGTCATGAAAGACTACCTTGCGCTTATTAAAAAAAATGCAGTTGTGAATGTAGCACCTTACGCATCCATAACCAAAGGCGAAAAAGGCGAGCAGGTAGTAGATATGAAAGCAATGCTTGAATCAGGAGCAGCCGCTTTCAGCGATGACGGCGTGGGAGTGCAGTCAGATGATGTTATGAAAGCAGCAATGAAACAGGCCGCAGAGATAGATACAATAATCGTGGCACATACAGAAGACAATTCGCTGAAAAACAACGGTTATGTTCATCAGGGAGAATATGCCGAGAGGATGGGCTACAGAGGGATTCCGTCAGCCTGCGAATACGCTCAGGCGGCACGCGATATAGAGCTTGTCAAAGAGACAGGCTGTCGCTACCACATATGTCATGTGAGCGCTAAAGAGACTATTGAGCTTGTCAGAAAAGCAAAGGCAGATGGACTGCGCGTTAGCTGCGAGATAACTCCACACCACCTAACTCTGATAGACGAAGACGTTAAAGACCCGAACGGCAAGATGAACCCGCCGCTGAGGTCAGCCAAAGACAGAGAAGCTCTGATTGAGGCAATAAAAGACGGAACTGCGGATATAGTTGCGACCGACCATGCGCCCCACAGCCAGGATGAAAAAATGCAGGGACTTGAAAAAGCACCATTTGGAATCGTAGGTCTGGAAACAGCATTTCCTGTGATTTATACAGAGCTTGTTAAAACCGGAAAGCTCACGCTGAAGCGATTGCAGGAAGTCATGAGTGAAAAACCGGCGGAAATTTTCGGATTTGGCGCAAAAGGCCTCATAGAACCCGGAATGGAGGCGGATTTGATGCTCGCAGACACTGAAGCGGAATATGTTATAGACCCCGACAAATTCATGTCAGCCGGCAGAAATACACCATATGGCGGCAAAAAAGTTTTCGGGAAGATTTTGCTTACTATAGTTGACGGAAAGGTTGTATATGATGGTAGATGAAAAAGCAGTTGTACTTGAAAATTCGCTGATAGCCGAAGATACATATAAAATGGTACTCAAAGGCGAGCTGAGCAGTGACCTTAAACCGGGGCAGTTTGTCAATCTGGAAATAGAAGGGTATACTCTCAGAAGACCGATCAGCGTTTCTTCATATGATAAAGAAAAAAGCACCTTTACTTTGCTTTATAAAGTTTTGGGAGAAGGCACCGTGAAGATGGCTCAAATGAAGCCCGGCACTGAAATTCAGACCTTGGGACCTCTGGGAAACGGATTTCCTGTTGAAAAGGTAGGCACGGCGATTCTTATAGGCGGCGGAGCGGGAACAGGCCCACTGGTGCAGACAGCAAAAGAGCTGAAAGCTCTCGGAGCAGAGGTTACGGTTGTGCTGGGATTTGCCAAAAAAGCCGATGTTTATGGACAGGAAGAGTTCGCAAAGCTTGGAATAGAGCCGAAAATATCAACAGATGACGGTTCTTACGGATTTAAGGGAAATGCTTTGGAGCTGATAAAGGCGGAAAAAATCGACGCCGAAATTGCATATGCCTGCGGCCCGAAAAGGATGCTAAGAGCAGTCGAGGAGATGTTTAGCCGCGGATATATTTCGCTGGACATAAGGATGGCTTGCGGAATGGGGGCTTGTATGGCCTGTGTCTGTAAGGATAAAGATGATAAAGACAAGTATTACCGGGTTTGTAAAGAAGGCCCGGTTTTCAGAATTGGGCAGGTGGAGATATGATGGCTGACGATAGATTAAGAGTAAAGCTTCCGGGACTTGATTTGAAAAACCCGATAATGCCGGCAAGCGGCTGCTTCGGATTTGGCAGAGAGTTTGCGCAATTATATGATTTGAGCGTTCTCGGCGGTATTATGATGAAAGCCGCTACCGAGGAAAAGAAATTCGGAAATCCGACGCCGAGAGTTGCGGAAACGCCTTCCGGGATGCTCAATGCGATAGGACTTCAGAATCCGGGCGTGGATGCGATAATTGAGAGAGAAATTCCATGGCTCAGGCAATATGACACGTGCATAATTGCGAATGTTGCCGGAAATGTGGCTGAGGATTATGTGAGGACTGCGGAAAAAATCAGCAGAGCGGAGGGAGTATGCGCTATAGAGCTGAATATTTCCTGCCCGAATGTAAAACAGGGCGGCATAGCGTTTGGTACTGTGCCTAAGGTTGCGGAAGAGCTGACTGCTGCGGTTAAAAAGGCGTCGGCAGTTCCGGTATATGTGAAACTTTCGCCAAATGTTACGGATATAACGGAAATCGCAAGAGCGGTCGAGAGCGGCGGTGCGGACGGAATTTCCATGATAAATACGCTGCTTGGAATGAGGCTGGACCTTAAAACAGCGAAACCGATAATTGCAAACAAAACCGGCGGACTGTCGGGAGCAGCGATAAAACCGGTTGCGGTAAGGATGATATATCAGGTTTATCAGGCGGTAAAAATTCCCATTATCGGAATGGGCGGCGTGAGAACTGCGCAGGACGTGCTTGAGCTTATGTATGCGGGAGCTTCCGCTGTGGCAGTTGGTACAGCGAATTTCACGAACCCGTACGTATGTCCCGAAATAATAGGGAATCTGCCGGCTGTGATGGACAAATACGGGATAAAAAATATAACTGATGCGACAGGACTTGCGCATCGCTAAATTTGGAGGAACGCGGATATGAATACGGATACGAAAATTATAGTGGCACTGGATTTTCCGTCTAAAAAAGAGGCT
>CAVIBE010000166.1:0-2225 GCA_963640885.1 Oscillospiraceae bacterium
CCCTATACCCGTCATTTTCATATTTTTTTATAAAATATTTTATTATACCCTCATTTTCAGCCGGCGAAACGGTACAGGTGCTGTAAACAAGCTCTCCGCCGTGCTTTAAATATTTCACAGCATTGCACAAAATCGCATATTGTATCTTGCACAGCTGCTTGATATCGCCTGTGCTCTTAGTATATTTAATCTCCGGTTTTCGCCTTATTACACCGAGACCGCTGCAAGGAACGTCGCATATAATTTTGTCCGCTGTTTCCAAAAACTCTTCGTTTAATTTCACAGCATCCTGTACCTCACAGACCATATTGTCTATTCCATGAGATTTGGCTGTACGCTCGACTATATTGAGTTTATTTTCATATAAATCGCAAGCTGTAATCCTGCCTTCATTCTTCATCAGCTCGCCCGCATATACAGCTTTGCCGCCAGGAGCTGCACAAAGGTCTAAAAGAAAATCGCCCGGCTTTGGATTCAAAATTTCAACAGCTGCCATGGAGCTTTCATCTTGAACCGAAAATTCTCCGTTTTTAAAACTATCCGTCTCAAGCAGCCTGCTGCCTTTTACATTCAGCGCATTTTCGGAAATTCTGCCTTTTGTAACCTCAAATCCTTCTGATTCAAGCTTTGATTTCAACTCTTCTGCCGTAATTTTAAGAGTATTTGCCCTTATGGTCAAGGGCGGTGTCTCATTTGACGCTTTTATGTATTTTTTCGCAAAATCCAGTCCGTAGCTGTCTGCCAGATATTTTATCAGCCATCTCGGATAAGAAAATTCTACCGAAAGTCTTTTCATCGGATACCTTTCAGCATCCGGAAGCTTTACTTTTCCCTTATTTCTGAGAATGCTCCTGAGCACTCCGTTTATAAATTTGTCCTGATATTGCGAAGTTTTTCTTGCAAGCTCCACCGCTTCGTTGACGACAGCATAATCGGGCACAGAATCCATATAAAGAATCTGAAAGAGCGACATTCTCAAAATATTGAGCGAATTTTTCTTGACTTTCTCTATCGGCGATGAAATAAATTTAGATATATGATAATCCAAATATATTTTATTTTCCAAAACTCCATATACAAGGTATCTGATAAAAGCCGCGTCCGCTTCTCTGTTTTGCTTAATCGCTTCGTTTATGGCAATATTTGAAAAAGCTTTATTCTTTTCTATATTGTTAAGTATTTCTAATGCTATTTTTCTTTCCATTTATTTCTCTCTGTAATATTACAAATGCGCACATCACGCCTGCGCTTTATCATCTATCTTCTTGACCGGCTTATCAATATCAGCCTTACAAGCTGCAACAAAGACATGAGAAGTGCAGCTACATACGTCATTGCTGCCGCGCTTAGCACCTTTTTCGCGCCTTTTACTTCATCTTCATATACGATACCATATTCCTGCATCAAAACCAGGGCTCGCCTGCTTGCGTTAAATTCAACAGGCAGAGTTATAGCTTGAAAAAATACAGCAAAAGTAAAAAACAGGATTCCCAGTAATTCCAAGCCGGATATCTGCAATATAAGCCCTAAAATAAATATTGGAATCGCAAGACTAGACGCAAAATTCGTCACAGGCACAATCGCATTTCTTATATGAAGCGGCGAATATCCCCGGGCATGCTGGATTGCATGACCACATTCGTGACAAGCCACGCCAATGGAAGCAATGGTCGCATTGTGGAATACCTCCGCCGAAAGATTAACAGTCTGATTCCTCGGGTCATAATGGTCGCTGAGTTTTCCGCTGCATATATTTATCCCGACATGCTGTAAACCGTTTGCATCAAGCATTTTTCGAGCAGCCTGAGCTCCTGTAATGCCTTTCATGCTTAATACAGTTGAATATTTGTTAAAAGCGCTGCTGACTTTAAACTGTGCATAAAGTGAAAACAAAACAGCCGGAATCAGCACTACCATAGAAGCGTACCAGCCTAAATCATAATAATACATAATCTCTCCTATCCCAGCACAACGCCCGGTTCCAGCTCATTGCCTTTTATATATTCCTGTATGCTCATAGCACGCTTGCCCGGAAACTGTATAGTATGAATCCTCAGCAAATCTCCGTTGCACTGTATTACCATCCCATCTTTTGAAACATCTAAAATAGTCCCGCATTCCCGCGGCTCTCTTGCCGAACCGTACCATTCAGGGTCTTTAAGCTTAATCTGCTCGCCTTTATAAAATGTATATGCAGAAGGCCACGGCTCAAGTGCATTTATCTG
>CAVIBE010000166.1:2235-6527 GCA_963640885.1 Oscillospiraceae bacterium
GTCTTTTTTGCTTATCATGTGAGCGTAGGTTGCCTTGGAATGGTCCTGTTCTTCGCCTTTCAGCAAGGCTTCGCCTTCCAGTTCCACATCGCCCAAAAGCTCTACGATCATTTCAGCTCCCAAAAACATGAGCTCGTCGTGAAGCTGGCTTCCGGTCATTCCGGCAATACTTATTATCTTCTTTGACAGCATATTTCCAGTATCAAGACCTTCGTCCATTTTCATGATTGTAACGCCCGAAAACAGATAACCCTCCATAATCGCCCTCTGTATAGGAGCAGCGCCTCTCAGTTTTGGCAAAAGCGAGGCGTGTATATTGACGCATCCAAGTCGCGGAGCTTCCAAAACTTCTTTTGGCAAAATCTTGCCATAAGCCGCAACTACGCCGATATCCGCATTAAGGCTCTTTATATAATCCAGAAATTCTTCATTTCCTTTGATTTTTTCCGGCTGAATTACTTCAAGCCCAAGCGCAAGCGCTGCTTCTTTTACTTCGGTCGGCTGAAGCTTTTTCCCTCTGTTTTTAGGTTTATCCGGCTGAGTTACTACGCATACAATTTCATGACCTGCTTTGGCAAGCGCTTTCAGCGGCTCTACCGCAAATTCGGGAGTTCCCATATATAGAATTTTCATGCTTTATTCCTCCCCTTCATCCGGATCTATCAATTCATGAGGATGGTCTATAAACAGCATTCCTTCAAGATGATCTATTTCATGACAAAAAGCTCTTGCAAGCAGTTCTTCCGCTTTATACTCGACAGCCTCACCGTTTCTGTTTAATCCCTTTACTGTAACCTTTAAAGGTCTGTCCACTTTTGCAACTACGCCCGGAACGCTGAGACAGCCTTCTTCGCCATACTGCGAACCGCTTTTTTCCGTAATCTCAGGATTTATTATCTCTATAAGACCGTTTTCGTCTCTTATATCAATAACTACCACTCTTCTGAGCACTCCAACCTGTGGCGCCGCAAGTCCGACGCCGTCGTTTTCATACATAGTTTCTGCCATGTCGTCAAGAAGAGTCATAAGTCTTGAATCAAATTTTACTACCTCTCTTGATTTTTTTCTGAGAGTTTCCTCTCCCTCTTTTAGTATATTTCTTGTAGCCATAATTAGTTTACCTCCGTTTATACAAAACTGTAAGGATTAATATCTATTCCTACAGAAGTGGTTTTGAAAGAATCTTTTGTTAATCTGAGCCTGATCTCTTCAAGTTCTTCCAAACACTTCGATATTTCCTTTTCCTTATATTTTATCAATACTGCGTAACGATATCTACCCCCAATTTTTATAATATGCGACTGTCTGTAGCCAAGTATTTGATTTTCAGTATCTTTTCCCAGATATTTTTCCGCTAACGAGCAGAAAGTTTTCGCGCAATCCTCAGCTTTTTCCCGGTTTTCGTCCAAAAATACAACCTGGATTATATCGCCAAAAGGCGGATAAGAAAGAGCCTTCCTAAGCGCAATCTCCTGATTGTAAAAATTCGCATAATCATGAGCGGCAGCAGCAATTATCGAGTAATGCCCAGGCGAATAAGTCTGGACGATTACCCTGCCCTGTTCTTCGCCACGACCCGCACGACCCGCTGCCTGAGTAATTAGCTGAAAAGTTCTCTCCGCCGCGCGATAATCAGCTATATTAAGCGATATATCGGCTGCTATTATCCCGACTAAATCCACATCTTGAAAGTCCAGCCCCTTTGCGACAAGCTGGGTTCCTATCAGTATATCTGTTTTTTTCTGTCTGAAATCCGAGAGAATCCGCTCCGTGCTTCCTTTTCTTCTGACAGTATCGAGATCTAAACGCTCGCAAACCGCTTCAGGAAAGATTTTTTTCACGAGCTCTTCGACCCGCTCCGTGCCGATTCCAAAATCCTTGATATACTTGCTCCCGCACTCAGGGCAGGTTTTCGGAATTTTCTCCTTGCGCCCGCAATAATGACATATCGCCGCCCTCTCCGACTTGTGATAAGTCATGGAAACGCCGCATTCAGGGCATTTCAGCACAAAACCGCAGCTGCGACAGGATATAAAACTTGAATATCCTCTCCTGTTCAAAAATAATATAACCTGCTTTCGGTTTTTCAAGCATCGCTTTATTTCTTCATAAAGCTTTATGCTGAATATATTTTTGTTTCCCTTTTTAAGCTCTTCTCGCATATCAATGATATGAACTTTTGGCAGCTTATTATCGTTATATCTGTTGTTTAACGTAAGCTTTTCGATCTCGCCAATCTCACTTCTGTAATATGTTGTAACCGAGGGCGTCGCGCTTCCCATTATGAGGATTCCATCATTATATCTTGCTCTTTCCTCAGCCAATTCTCTCGTATCGTACTTTGGCGAATTATCGGCTTTATATGAAGATTCGTGTTCTTCGTCTACGACTATTACTCCCACATCTTCAAGCGGTGCAAAGAGTGCCGACCTTGCGCCGAGAATAATTTTTACTTCTTTACGCTTTATCCTCATCCACTCGTCGTATTTTTCCCCGTCCGAGAGCTTGCTATGTATAACGGCAATATTTTCAGCTCCGAATTCGCCTCTAAATCGCTCAATAGCCTGCACAGTAAGCGAGATTTCAGGAACGAGTATAATCGCGCCTCTTCCCTTGCTCACGCACTCTCTGACAGCTTCCATATATAACCGGGTTTTTCCGCTTCCGGTAACTCCATGTATCAAAAATACCTTGTGTTCTCTTGCGTCTATAGCCGATTTTATGCGCTTAAAAGCCTCATCCTGCTCTTTAGTAAGATTTATAAAACTTTCTTTGACAGGAACCAATCCGCTGTAAGGCCTTCTTTTTTTCTCCTTTTTTCGCGGAACAGCCAAACCTTTTTTGCATACGGCCGCCATAACCGCATAATCTATCCCAAACTGATTTTTTATATCGCTTTTTTTCAAAGTGCCATACTGAAGCAGGCAGCCTATAAGCTGCACCTGTCTTTTAGGGCTCTTGGGATTTGCACAAAATTCAGCCGCTTTTTCCTCATCGTCTACGCTCAGCACGTCCTCATACATAAAATATCCGCGAGGAATAAAGCATTTTACTGCATCTATATAGCGGCAAAGATAGCGTTCTTTTAAAAAAGAGCAAAGATGAACCGCTTCCTCCGACATTACGGACTTTTCGACCTCAGCAACCGGCTTTATTTTTTCGGGTTCATCATATTCAGTGCTGTCCTTTACCTCAAAAACGAAGCCTTTTCTTTTACGATTTCCGGCTCCGAACGGAATTTTAACACAATCTCCGACTTTTACCTCATCATCATTGCATGAGTATGTATAAAGTATATCCATACCTACTACTGAATTTTCAATTGCCACAGATAAATATTTCATACATCCTCCAAACCGAAATAACGCATTACAGAAAAATGAGCATCCAAAAACACGATGCTCATCTCATCTTAAATCAATTTTATAAGCTTATAAGCTCTCCTGCGAACCATACTCTGATGCAGCTTCATTTTCAATATCAGCTTCTTCCGAATATCCTTCATATCCTTCGGAAACCGCTTCATCTGCACCGATTTCGTCATTCTCAGCCAAGGCTTCAGCTTCAGCTCTCTGCGCCTCTTCAGCCTCCTGCTCTTCTACAGTTTTATATGTAAAAAGCTGCTCCGCAATTTCTTCAGTTGCAATAGATACCGGCTTACTTGACGTGATTCTCTCGTCTAACTTAGGACTGCCGTCGATAATATCTCTTGCTCTTTTAGCAGCCATAGATATGAGAAAATATCTGCTGCCTGCTATCTCAGTCAATTTATTTATTTCCGGATAAAGCATTCTCTTTTTCCTCCTTAAATTTCATTACAATTTCATCGGATACATTCCCGGTTATCTTTTTGTGTTCAGCATTTATGATGCTTTTCATATCCGACACAGCCTGCTCAACTTGATTATTCACTATGTAATAATCATAGTCTTTTATACATTCAATCTCTTCCAAAGCTTTTTCAAGTCTCTGTTCGATTTTTTCCTTAGATTCCGTTGCGCGCTTTTCAATCCGCTCTTTCAGAGCTTTCAGCGAAGGCGGCAAAAGAAAGATTAATACACATTCAGGAAACCTCTTTTTAATCAGCGCACCGCCTTGCACGTCAATTTCTAAAATTATATCGCATCCGGCGCTAAGTTTTGATTCAACATAACTCACCGGCGTTCCGTATCTCTTGCCAAAGTTTTCCACGTGTTCAAGAAATTGTTCAGCTTCAATCATTTCTAAAAATTCATCTTCGCTGATGAAAAAATAATCTTTTCCGTGAACTTCACCGCATCTCGGTTCTCTTG
>CAVIBE010000167.1:0-6045 GCA_963640885.1 Oscillospiraceae bacterium
AGCTTTGTTTGAGGCTCTGTTTTCCGATTTTGTATCCGGCTTTCATTTTCCGGTTTTCGTTTCAGGCTTTCGTTTCAAGCTTTCGTCAGCGAGTTAAAATCCCCGGCCAAACCTCTGCACTGCAACACTTATCAGTCCTTTTCTTTATAATAGAGCGTACAATGGCAATATCCTTCAAACTCAGGGTCTGCAATCTGTGCCTTAAATTCCTCGCATATACACTTGTTTTCTTCGGAGTGCTCCAATTTGCACGGGCAATATCCTCCGCTTCTGCGCAATCCCTCTCTTACAGTTTCTACAATAGATTGGTTCTCATTTAATCTTACTGACATTTTCCCTCGCCTCCATTTCCTGATTTGAAATCGAGGGCATCTCACGTCCAACTGAAATGCCCTCTTTATATCAACTCTTATTCCTTTTATTCTGCCATATCTTCGTTTTTATATCCGGCTTCTTTGCTCAATTCGCATTTTTTAAGAAGCAGCTCCCATTTGTCGTCAATTTCCTTTTGAGCCGCTTCGAGCGTCCACTCATTTCCCGGCTTGAACATATGCGCAAACCTGCCCTGCTTTGACAAAAATTCCTCTACAGGCAGCTTTTTCTTAGGCTCATAATTAAGCTTCCATACTCCGTTTTCTATCTCAAACAAAGGCCATACGCAAGTTTCAACCGCAAGCCTGCATATTTCAGCAATATCCTCAGTCTCATATCTCCATCCTCTCGGACACGGCGACATAACGTTGAGAAAATTTGCTCCCGGAATGTAAATTGCTTTTTTCGACTTTTCGTAAAGGTCTTTCATATTTCCGAAAAACGTTGTCTGTGCCACATATGGTGCTCCGTGAGCTGCCACAATTGCGGTCAAATCTTTCTTGCTCTGCTGCTTTCCGAGCAGATTTCTGCCTGCCGGAGAAGTGGTCGCATCGGCAAATCTCGGTGTCGAGGATGACCTCTGTATTCCGGTATTCATGTAGGCTTCGTTGTCGTAACATACATAAACCATGTCGTGTCCTCTTTCCAATGCGCCTGATAAGGACTGCAAACCGATATCGTAGGTTCCGCCGTCGCCGCCAAAGGTTATGAATTTAAAATTGTCTTTAACCTTGCCTTTTCTTTTGAGGACTTTGTATGCCGCTTCTACTCCGGCGGTTGTCGCAGCAGCATTTTCAAATGCGCTGTGGATGTAACTGTCGGTATAAGCTGTATGAGGATACATGAATGTCGATACTTCCAGACAGCTTGTTGCGTTTGTTACTACTGCCTTATCCTCAGGGTCGAGCGCTCTGAGCACGTTTCGCACAGTTATTCCGGCTCCGCAGCCTGCGCAAAGTCTGTGGCCGCCTACCAGCCTGTCTTTTTTTGATACTTCTTTTTTTAAATCATATGTCATTTCCGTTATACCTCATAAGCTTCCTTGTCTTTTCCGTAAACACGAGCTGCGCCCGGATGATATTCTTCGTTTATCATTCTCTGTTCTTCGTGCAGATATCTTGAGTCTCTTACGCCAATATATCTGTACACGTCGCCCGGGTCGTCGTTTTCACATATAACGTACAAATCTTTAAATATATCATAAAAATCTTCTACTCTTATGTCTCTTCCGCCCAAGCCATAAATATAATTTATTGCATAAGGTTTATCGGGCAGGTCGTAGAGTGAGCTTCTTGCTTCGCTGAAGAGGGGGCCGCCACTGTTTGAAAAGCTTTCGGCTTTGTCCATTATGGCTACGGCTTTTACTTTGCACATTGCGGCTGCGAGCGGCCTTCTCGGGAAGGGTCTGAAGACTCTGAGCTTTATGAGTCCGACTTTCTGACCTTCAGCTCTGAGTCTGTCAACGGCCTCTTTGCCTGTTCCTGCGCTTGAGCCCATAACTACCAGAGCTACGTCTGCATCATCCATCATATATTCTTCAAAGAATCTGTATTTTCTGCCTGTCATAGCACTGAACTCTCTGCCTACGTCCAGAATTACCGGCATCGAATCCTTCATTGCCTGCGCCTGCTCTCTTTTTATTTCCATATAATATGGCGAAGTTCCGTAAGGACCGACTGCGAGCGGATTATCGTGCTTCAAAAGATAATTGTCCGGAAGATATTCACCTACAAAATTCTTTACAAGAAAATCTTCAACAAGCTCTATATTTGATACTCCGTGGCTGGTGATAAAGCCGTCCTGACAGACCATTACCGGCAGCCTGCATCTTTCGGCAATCACAACTGCCTGAATAAAATTGTCATATGCTTCCTGATTTGTCTCTGAATATATCTGAATCCAACCCGAATCTCTTGCTCCCATCGAATCGGAATGGTCATTGTTAATGTTTATCGGGCCGCTCAAAGCTCGGTTTACTACACACATGGTTATTGGCAGTCTGCTTGATGCTGCAATATAGAGCAGCTCCCACATATATGCCAGACCTGCTGATGAAGTGGCTGTCATGGCTCTTGCGCCCGCGGCGGATGCTCCTATACAGGTTGACATTGCGCTGTGTTCAGATTCAACAGCTATAAATTCAGTATCAACTTCGCCGTCCGCCACGTATTTTGAAAAATATTCGGGTATTTCTGTAGAGGGTGTGATAGGAAATGCACCTACCACATCCGGATTTATCTGTTTCATTGCATACGCAACTGCCGCATTTCCTGATTTTCTGTCTCTTATTGGCATCTCTTACCCCTCCTTCACCATGTCTATTGCTTTAAACGGACAGACCTTAGCACAGATTCCGCAACCTTTGCAGTGCATAAAATCAAATCCCTTCATTTTTTCATCTTGTACAATTACCGAGCTGTCCGGGCAATAAAGGAAACACATCATGCAATTTTTGCACTTTTCCTCATTGAACACCGGTCGGTTTACTCTCCATTCTCCTGTATTTACCAGCAGCGAGGTTGCCGGTTCATAAATCTCTGCTCCAATAGTCAGCTCCTGCCAGGTTGATTTTTCATTAATGTCCTGTGCTTTAGTCTTACGCATTTTACTCTCCTTTAATCTACCTTAAATTCTTTCAGTGTTCTTTTTAACGCATTCATATTGCCCTCAACAACTTTTGGTTTTGTCGGGAATTTTTTTCTGAAAGATTCCTCCATATCTTTTATAAACTGGTCGGTATCTATAACCTTGCTGACTTTGACTGCCGCTGCCAGCATCGGTGTGTTCGGGAAATACTTTCCAAGGGTTTCCATGGATATTTTTTCTGCATCTACAGTGCATATTTTTCCGTTATATGCTCCGTTAAGCTCGTCTCTGATTTGTTTTGCGGTTTTATGCGTATTTATTATCAAAGCTCCGTCTTCGCTCAATCCTTTTGTCACATTTACTGTTTTTAACAAAGTGTCGTCAACGACAACAACGTAATCAGGATGATATATGTTTGAGTGTACCTTGCAATGGGAATCTGAAATTCTGTTATACGCAGTTATTGGCGCTCCCATTCTTTCAGGACCGTATTCAGGAAATCCCTGCACATCTTTTCCGGAATTAAACGCTGCCTCTGCTAAAAACAAGCATGCGGTTTTTGCTCCCTGTCCGCCTCTGCCATGCCATCTGAACTCTACCATATTACTTACATTACACATAATCTTACTCCTCCGATAAAAAAATCCCCGTCTCCGTAAAGAGACGAGGATAAAATCTTCGCTATACCACTCTATACTATTTGTTCGACATACCATCATATGTCTTCTCTGTCACGGGAGAACCCGTCAAAGCCTACTTTCATACGAATATGAGATTTCGGTTTGCAACTCAGGAGTGATTTTCGGTTAAATAATACTCGTATCAGGCTCGCACCGTCCCTGACTCTCTGCAACTTTCATAAGTAACTTACTCTCTCCGTCAAAGTCTTTATAGTACATATTCAATTTTTTCGATTCATGAACCCATTTTAGCGCCCCACTTTTTGTTTGTCAACTACTTTTTTCAGGTTTTTTGCGGTTTTTTGAAGGCGTTTTTTCGGCTTTTTTAAAGGTTTTACAGTTGCGGTTTTGGCATATTATTTTTTTAGCAGCTCTTGTATCTCATTTTCATGCTGTTTTGTATAATCAGTCAACTCATATGAGCGAATACGCTGATTTACTAAGTTTGGACACACAAACCCATTCTTAACAAGCGCAACAAGTCTATTAATAATTGTTTTGCTTGTCACCTTAAATTGCTTGCTGACCTCAATCGGTGTAAATTCGCTCCTGTAATTTTTTGTAAGAAACAAAAGCAATTCTTTTTCCTTGCTTTTAAGATAAGACAAACTGCCTTCGACTTCTTCGCCTTTTGATTTTTCCGATAATTCTCGCACTTTATTAGAATATAGCAATACCATTCTCAGGAAATAGCAGATCCAAATTTCCGGATGTGGCGGGTTATCCCTGCCCGAATAATATAAAGCCGGCAGATTCATTTGAATAGAATTATAGTATTCTTCAATATCATAAGCAAAATACTCTTCCAAAGACCCTATTCCGTTAAAACCATATCCATTAATATCCAAAATATACCCGGACAAAAGTCTTGCAGTTCGACCATTGCCATCTTCAAACGGATGAATTGTCACTAGCTGATAATGAACCACTGCAGCTATGATAAGAGGATGGTCATCTGTATTATTCACATAGTCTATCAGTTCATCTAACAGATCCGGTATATCTGTATGTTCCGGCGGGATGTAATCCGGATGTCCGCTTTGTGAATCATAGACCGAAAACAGCACTCCCGGTGGCATTGCCCCTCGAATTCCAATTTTACCGTTAGGAGCTCCTTTTTCAACAAACTTCTGTACATCTAAAATAAGCTTCTTAGAAAATTTTTCTTTTTTTTCTGCTTTTTTTTCAAGATAATTTAGCGCAAGGAAATAATTTCGCACCTCTTGTTCCGGTCTCAGATAATGCTTTCGCTCATCGTCATCTATGACCTCATCTGCCTGTTTTTCTGTCAAAGGATTTCCCTCTATCTTTGTAGAAGCATATGAGCTTTTCTTTTTTGAATTTTTGCGAAGTTTGCTTGCCACTCCTTGTGACAACGGTGTCGCTGATACTATATACCTGTTTTTTTCAATCTCGGTAATATATTTTAAAATCTCATTTGTTAAAGAAACTTTAATCATAAAAACACCCCCTGACCATGTTTAATTATAACAAGCAGACGCAATATTTTCCACTAAAATTACACTATTTTTACACTATTTCCTTTACGCGGATTCCTATAGATTGTTTATACCTTACCCAATCAAGGCATTTTTCTTATCTATACATTTCCAGGCATCTTGCGCACGGTATATATCCCTGTTCCTTTATTTCGTCGATTGTTCCTTCATATACTTTCTTGTTCCTTTCCGCCATACTGTCGACACTGGAACACGTCGGCAAATGAAATTTCTTTGTATTCACATTCAAAACATACTCGCTCACCTCAGTTGCTTGATTACCGGTATTTGCATATTCTTTGCCCTGCTCACCGAAATTGATATTTGAACTCTCTTGTTGTAAATTACTCTCTGATAACCAGCTGTCGCCGGTAGCATAATCTATCTTAATGCCCGGCTGAACATTATAACAAAATACGTTAAAGCATATTCCTGCGCCCTTATCCTCAACTGACCAGGCTTCTATCTCAACGCCGTTTGCTACAAGATTCTCGCCTTCAAAAATCGGAGTTACCCTGTATAAAACATGATTATCGGTTTCATCGACATATGCGCTTACAGTATTTTCAAATTCCAGCATCCCGACAATATTCAGGTATCTTGTCCCTGTAATCAGATTCAACTCATTTGCATTTTCTCCCGCGAGCTGATATCCAATCAGGTGACAACGGTTGTACAGATAATTTCCGTCAACGATACCGTTATATCTGATAGTATGCCAACCTGAGGGTTTTATCTGTCCAATGGAACCTCTTTCTTCTGTCGGCATTATCTCCTGACAAACATTGGCAAATGCCACCCCGCATCTTCCTAAATAATCGAGACTGCTATAATATTCAAACGGATTTGTATTTATTTTTTCTTCATCGGTAAAATAAGGGCTGTTTCCATTCAGGTATATATAGGGC
>CAVIBE010000168.1:0-5332 GCA_963640885.1 Oscillospiraceae bacterium
GAAATTCCAACGCTCGCACTTTGCCGCTCTCATATGTCACAAAAAATTCATAAAAAGACCCGGGAACGTACGCCTGACCTGGTCTTTGACCCCACACTCGCCTGCTGGAGGGTTCGCAAAAGGGTCGCTTTCACTACTGCCCCTCTCGGTAAATCCGGCAGGTCTTACTTCTAAGCCGCGCCATGCTCACAAGCCCGCGCTTTTGCAAGCTGCTTACGTGGATCCTTTTGCCCGCACCTGGCTTGGATTTTCAACCACAGACACGTACGATCACGAGTCTTTTTGTTTTTATTATTCAACTGGTCAGCCATTCAATTATAAAGATTGGCAAAAATCGGAGACGCAAATACTGCAAGATATACAGATTTTGCGCCGGCCGCCTTCATTACAGACGCACACTCAGAAGCTGTACTTCCCGTAGTAAGCACATCGTCAATAAGCAAAACCCGTTTGCCCTCTAAGCTTTCCGGCCGCTTCACTTCGAATGCCGACTCAATATTTTCTCTTCGTTCATCAGAGCCTAAACCCCTCATTGGCGCAGTCTTTTTCACTCTGATTAAAACGTCTTCATATAACGGCTTTCCCAGCATTTCAGAAAGACTTTTGGAAATCAGCGTCGTCTGACAAAAGCCTCTCGTTTTGCGCCGGCTTCTGTGCAAAGGCACAGGAATAATTATATCATATTCACCTATGGATTTGACAGCTGCGGACATAATATATCCAACGTTTTTTGCCATATAGCTTCTCCCGCCATATTTTAAAGAATGTACTATTTTTATCGCTTCGTCCTCATATACCGCGCAGGCAACCGCTCTGTCATATACAGGCGGCTTAACCGCACAGCTTTCGCAAAAATGCGCTTTTTTCTGTTTTTGAAACTTCCCGCATCTCGTGCATATCTGAGGCTGGTTATAAAGCATTTTTTCTCTGCAATTATCACAAAGAGAATCCTGCCGCCCCTTTTTTATAGGCTTATCACAACCGATGCAATAAAGATTTTGTGGAAATATTATTTCGCAAAAAATTTTTCTGTTATTCATAATTCAAAAAAACCTGTAACCGGGCTTTAAGCCCCGAATTTCGCCTGGTAATCCGATTATTGTCCACCATTTCGTTCATGATTTCCGGCCGTCCCACTATAACAACCACTTTTTTTGCCCTGGTTACCGCCGTATAAAGCAGGTTTCTTGTAGCCATCACAGGAGGAATCCACGACATCGGAATAACAACTACAGGATATTCGCTGCCCTGACTTTTGTGTACAGTTATCGCATAAGCCAGCTCAAGCTCGTCGAAACGGGTAGCATCATATACAGCCGCTTTCACATTTTCAAAAATAACCGTAATCTCATTGTACTCTTTGTCAATATGGCTTATATATCCTATGTCGCCGTTGAAAATCCCCTGACCTTCCGACAAATCCTCGAGATTTTTCCATTCTATATCATAATTGTTTTTTATCTGCATAACCTTATCTCCCTCCCGGAAAATACGGTTTTTAAAAGACTTTTCGTTAAGCCCTTTATTCGGCGGATTCAGAACCTCCTGCAGCTCCTTGTTGAGATTCACAGTTCCTGCAGGTCCCTTCTTGACAGGAGCAATTACCTGCACATCCCTTAGAGCGTCGCAGTCCTTATAAAAAGACGGCAGTCTGTTTGCGCACAAATCCTTGACCGTTTCCAGCACACTTCCCGGATTCCCGCGTTTTAACAGGAAAAAGTCCTTGTTTTTTTCATTATAGCACGGGTATTCGCCGTTGTTTATTCTGTGAGCATTAACAACTATCAGGCTCTCCTTTGCCTGACGAAAGATAGTCTTCAGCTTGACCGTATGAATCAGCTCGCTGTCAATTATATCTCTCAAAACGTTGCCCGCGCCGACAGACGGCAGCTGATCCGCAGCGCCCACCAAAATAAGCCTTGCGCCGGGTTTAAGCGCACTGAGCAGCGCATTCATAAGCACTATATCTATCATCGAAGCTTCGTCTATTATCACGACGTCCGCATCAAGAGGCGAGTTTTCGTTCTTTGAAAATTTCATTCCGTCACCCTTGCCAGGAGAATATACATATTCCAAAAGCCGATGTATAGTCTTTGCCTCAAAACCCGAAGTCTCGGTTATTCGTTTTGCGGCTCTGCCCGTTGGCGCCGCCACAGCAATATCCAAACCGCTTTCCTCAAACAGCCTGATTACCGTATTTATAATCGTAGTCTTTCCCGTTCCCGGGCCGCCCGTTATCACGCAAACTCCGTTTTCAGCCGCGCTACGCACCGCTCCGAGCTGCTCCGCCTCCAGCTTTATTCCCATTTCGTTTTCAACCTTGGCGATAAGCCCGTCAATATCCGCCAATATCATCTTATGCTCCTCGTTGAGCAGCCTTACCAAATGAGCGCAGACATTCGTTTCGGCATAAAAAAATGGCATCAAAAAAACACAAATCTGATTTTCTAAATTTTCTATTCTTATATCTGCCTTAAAAGGCATTACGACAAGCACATCCTCCACCTTTTCGGAGCTTACATCGAGCAGCTTAGCCGCCTCTTCTATCAGCTCTTTTTGAGGTACAAAAGTATGACCTTCGCCTGCCTCACAGCCGAGTATGTACTTTATCCCGCTTTCAATTCTAAACTCAGAATCTTTTTGTATCCCCAGCCCGCCGGCTATGCTGTCGGCAGTTTTAAAGCCTATACCCCATATATCATCTACTAGCCTGTAGGGATTTTCTTCTATAATCCTTATCGCGGAATTTCCATATTTTTTATAAATTTTTGCAGCATAGGACGCCGATATCCTATTAGCTTGCAAAAACATAATTATCGCACTTATTTCTTTATGTTCCTTAAAGCTTTCTTCTATCATTTTCAGCTTTTTTTCGCCGATGCCGTCTATTTGAAGCAGCTCCTGCGGGTCAGACTCCATGATTTCAAGCGTATTTTCGCCAAATCGGTTCACTATTGTAAGCGCAGTCTTAGGTCCGATACCCTTGATTGCTCCGGACGCTAAAAAGGCTACGATTCCGTCCTTTGTCGTCGGAACTATTTCCTGAAATTCCTCAAAAGCAAACTGTATACCATAATTTGGATGGATCACCTGACTGCCTTTGAAAACAAAGCTGCCTCCCTCACGGGCAAATGGCATATTGCCCACAACGGTGACAAGCTCACCCTTTTCATCAGCCACCAAAGCCACCAAATATCCGTTTTCGTCATTGTAAAAAACAATTTCTTCAACTCTGCCTCTGAGCTCTTCCATAAAAATCTCCATTCCGCCGCCCGTCTCCGCTATGCCTGAAATTCAGCAAAAGGGATAAGCACAATAACTTTCGTACTATTCTTTATATAAAGGTTTATACATTCTTCTGTTGTCCATAGACCATATACGCTGCGAAAAGTTTCCCGGTTCAGTACCCGCAAGCGCATTTTCAATATCATACATCTTTGCATCAATGTCGTCCAGATAATGGAGCATTTCCGCTTCCGGAAACATAGGTTTTTTCGGACTTCCGAATTCCGGTTCATAATGATGAGACAGAATCATATGCTCCACCATTATCATCTTTTCTTTTGGCAATCCCAGTTTTGTGCCGGCGCGGTCAATGAATTTTATTCCCTGAACTATATGCCCCAGCATCTGCCCCTCAAAAGTATAGGCGTCAGCCATTCCAAGCTCATCAGCGTCTATTTCTTCCAGCTTTGCTATATCGTGAAGTATTACTCCGCAGACCAGCAGATCTTTAGACAGGCTCGGATAAACCTGACAAAAGCCTTCCGCATTAAGCAGCATACGATAAACATGATAGAGAAGCCCTCCCTTTATCGCATGATGATTTCTTGATGCTGCCGGAAAATATTTCAGCTTCGCCTCGTTTTCTTTCATAATCGCTACAGTAAGAGCTTTAAAATCCGGATCTTTTATCTGCTCCGCTTTTTCAAATATTATATTAAACATTTCATCGCCGCTCATAGGCGCAGTCCTTACAAGCGCCGAAAGGTCCACGTCGTCCTCTGGAACAGCTTTTCGCAGCTGTATTACTTTCATCTGCTTCGCTGCGTTCCACTCCGTGACAATTCCGCGCACTTTTATAACTTCGCGTCCTTGAATTTCTCTAACCTGAGCGGTTTCCGGTCTGTTCAAATCCCACACTTTTGCAGCCATTTCTCCGGAATTATCCGCAATTACCATATCCATATATTCTCCGCCTTTATTAGACGTCCTGAGTACACAGGATTTAACAATAAAAAAATCCGTCACTTTTTCGTCTACAGCGTATTCATTCAGATTTTTCCTCACTTCGTTCTCTCCATTTCCATCTCTTCGGATCTGACTCGATTATTTCCTATTCATTACCTATATTAACACAGAAAGATGAGACCCGAAAGCCTCATCCTCCAATGTTTTTGATTTTACTCTGAACAGCGGTACAAACCCAGACATCAGGCTTTCTGTTCAGCTGACATATGCAAACGATTCTATTTTATTCCGCTCAGCAATTCTGCCAGTTTCAGAGCTTCTTCTTTGGTAAGAGTGATTCCTTTAGACATTTTTGTTCGGTCAGCCGACCAGTCTCTCAAATCATACTTAGGTTCTCTTTCATTCCAGCTTACCATATTAAGCTCTTTGCTCCAACCTTTTTCGTTCTGTGAAATAACTCCGATATGTTTTGTAATCTCAAATTTTAAATCAGCCATATCCCTAGCCCCTCCTTAGATTTTTTCAGACTTTGTAGTCTGTTTTCACACAAGATAACATGCCGATTCACATTTTTCAACACATTTTTTCATTCTTTGCAAAAGATGCTTTTTGCCGTTCATATTCGGTAAATAAATCAGCTCCTCGGGCGAGTTTAAAGCTCTATTCGCTCCTTGCCTACCCCGGTCATATATCCAAATTCATAGACCGCCAGATTATAGTCAGCAATAGATGCAAGCACCAGCTGGTTCGTCTGGAACACACTCACCTGAGCTTTTTGCACGTCAGCTGCAGTACCCATGCCCGCCTGATAGAGAAGCTCTGCCGCCCTTAGTGCATCCTTCGTCACTTCAAGAGTCTTCTGACTTTCCGTAACTGTATCATACTTGTTCATCAAAGCGATATACGCGCTTCTTATCTCAATTTCCAAAGTCTTAGGCATATTCTCATAAGTATACTTCGTCAGCGCAAGAGCAGTCTCCTGCTTTTCGTACGCTCCGCTGTCCTTGCCATCATCAATCCTTATAGCCTCCAGAGAAAGCTCCTGTATTTCACAGGCATAATCGAGCTGAACCACGCTAAGTCTGTTCTTGTAAGCCTTATCAGCAGCCGCAACAAAGTCAACTTCCGGCAGTTCCAAAGG
>CAVIBE010000169.1:0-5461 GCA_963640885.1 Oscillospiraceae bacterium
GTATAGCTGACCTTCATCTTTCTTTTACCGCGGATAAACCCATGGACATATATGGGCCGGCTTGGAAGAACCATACAGAAGTGCTGAAAAAAGCATGGAATGAGCTTGTGAAGGAAGATGATACGGTTATTGTTGCAGGAGATATTTCCTGGGGACTGAAACTCAGTGAAGCGATGGCGGATCTGGAGTGGATTGATCAGCTGCCGGGGCAAAAAGTAATGTTTAAAGGCAACCACGATCCGTGGTGGAGCTCCGTGTCTAAGCTTAACAAAATATCAGAAAAAATGTTTTTCGTCCAGAATACTTTTTATGGATATGAAGATTATGCTATTTGCGGAACACGCGGATGGATTTGTCCCGGAAGCAGCGATTTTAAGGCGCATGATGAAAAGATATATGCGAGAGAACAACTGAGATTGAGAGCTTCGCTTGAAGCGGGGAAAAAAGCAGGATACAAAAAAATAATCGGCGTTCTGCATTTTCCGCCTACAAACGAAAAAAAAGAAAATTCCGCTTTTGTTGACATATTTAATGAATACGGTGTGGAAAAAGTCATTTTCGGGCATTTGCATGGAGAAACCAAAGAAACTGTTCCAGATGTTTTTTATGGAAATACCGAATTTTCTTTGGTAGCCTGTGACGCGCTCAGATGCGTTCCGCAGCGGATTCTGTGAAAAAGAGGGAGGAAAATAAAATGAAAAGAGCGATTATCATAGTATTGGACAGTATGGGCGTCGGTGCTATGCCTGATTCAGCTAAATTCGGTGATGTGGATGTTGATACGCTGGGACACATTGTTAAATCAGTGCCTGACATTAAGATCTCCAATTTGCAAAGTTTCGGTATCGGAAATATTGACGGGGTAGAGCCTCTTATCGGTTATAAAGAGGACGTGATCGCCAATTTTGGGAAAGCCAGGGAGCTGTCAAACGGAAAGGATACTATAACCGGACACTGGGAGATTGCGGGAATAATAACTCAGGAGCCGTTTCTTACTTTTCATGAGGGATTCCCTAAAGAGTTTATAAAAGAATTTGAAAAAGCGATTGGAACAGAGGTTCTCGGAAATTATGCGGCTTCCGGAACTGAAATCATAAAAGTGTTAGGCCCTGAGCACATAAAAACGGGCAAACCTATAGTTTACACTTCTGCAGACAGCGTGTTTCAGATTGCCGCTCACGAGGAAGTAATACCACTGCAGCGACTTTACGAAATATGCAGGATTGCAAGAAAGATGCTTGTAGGCGATTGGCAGGTCGGCAGAGTTATTGCCAGACCTTTTATCGGAAAGGACGGCGATTATACGAGAACTGCAAACAGACGAGATTTTGCTGTTTCTCCTCCATCGGCTACCTTGCTTAACAATATTAAGGATGCAGGAAAAACCGTATGGGCTGTAGGCAAGATTGAAGATATATTTAACAAATGCGGTGTGACGGACGCAGTGCATACACAAGACAATATGGACGGCATAAACAAGACGATAGGTTTACTTAAGGAAGAGTTTGAGGGTCTTATATTTACGAACCTCGTTGACTTTGATTCAAAATATGGTCACAGAAGAAATCCGCAGGGTTACGCAAAGGCTATCGAGGAATTTGACGGGAAGCTGCCGGAGATAATGGAAGCGATGAAAGACGATGATATGCTCATTATTTGTGCGGATCACGGAAATGACCCTACTTATACCGGATTTGACCATACGAGAGAATTTGTGCCGGTAATGGTATATGGAAAAGCGCTCAAAGCGGGAGTAAATCTCGGGACTTTGTCGAGCTTTTCGGATATTGCGGCTACGATTGCCGAGTATCTTGATATTCATTATACTTGCACGGGAAAATCTTTCCTGAGCAGAATAAGCTTATAGTTTTGTTTATTTGATTTTGTTGGCGCATATGGCTTAGTGCTCATTTGAGTAAATGGAGGTATCTGATATGCAGATGAAGGATATAATTGAAAAAAAGCGTGATGGCGGAGTCCTGACGCGTGAGGAAATAGATTTTTTTATTGAGGGTTATACTGATGGACGGATTCCGGACTACCAGGCTTCGGCGCTTCCCATGGCAATATATTTTCAGAATCTGACTAAAGAAGAAACCTTTTATTTAACCGATGCGATGAAGCGTTCGGGGGAAACGGCGGATCTGTCGGACATTCCCGGAATAAAGGTAGATAAGCACAGCACGGGCGGAGTCGGCGACAAGACTACTCTGATAATTGCGCCTATATGTGCGTCTGCGGGAGTTCCTGTGGCTAAAATGTCGGGCAGAGGTCTGGGTTTTACGGGTGGCACTGTCGACAAAATGGAATCGATACCGGGTTTCAGGACGGCTTTGAGCGAGGCTGAATTTAAGCATATTGTCAGCCAAAACGGACTCTGTGTAATCGGTCAGAGTGAAAATATAGCGGCTGCGGACAAGAAACTTTATGCGTTGAGAGACGTTACCGCAACGGTTGACAATATAGGGCTGATAACGTCGAGCATTATGAGTAAAAAGCTGGCTTCGGGCTCTGATGCGGTCGTTTTAGATGTGAAATTTGGCGACGGTGCGTTTATGAAAACGCCGGAATCTGCGCAAACGCTGGCGGATTGGATGGTTGAAATAGGCAGGAAATCCGGCAAGAAAATGGCTGCTTTTATCACTGACATGGATCAGCCTCTGGGTTACGGAGTAGGCAATGCCATTGAGGTTATGGAAGCGATAGAAACGCTGAAAGGAAAAGGACCTGATGATATTACCGGGCTTTGCATGAAGCTGGCGGGATATATGATATATATCGGCGAAAAGGCGTCTTCGTATGAGGATGGCATAAAAATTGCCGAGGAAAGTGTAAAAAACGGTGTAGCTGTTGAAAAATTCAGACAGTTTGTCAAGGCTCAGGGCGGAAATCCTGAAATCGTAAATAATCCGGGACTGTTCCCGCAGGCTGGATGTAAAACCGAACTTTTGGCGGAGCAAGACGGATATGTTTCGCGGCTTGAGGCTGAAGCTGTCGGAAAAGCGTCCCAGCTTTCGGGTGCGGGCAGAAAACGCAAAGAGGACAGCATTGACCTTGCGGCAGGAATAATTCTAAGAAAAAAAAGAGGGGATCTTGTTTCAAAAGGCGATGTGCTTGCTGAAATATATGCGGCTGATAAAGCTAAGGCTGGCGAAGCTGAGGCTGAGCTGAAACAGGCATATCTCATCACGGATAACAAGCCTGAAAAAAGAGATGTGATTTATAAAATTATTGAATAGCTGAATGTATTATGAAGAACAAAAAAGATATTGCTTTTGCTTTTAAAAAATCTCTGGCTATAATGCCGGGATATGTAGTTATAGGTATCGGATTCGGAGTTATGATGTCCGATGCCGGATATTCATGGGTTTGGACGCTCGCTATGTGTATCTTCGTTTTTGGCGGCTCTTTGCAATATGCGGCGGTAGGTTTGCTGTCGGGAGGCGCTTCTATCGTAACGACAGCTGTGGTGACGCTCATGATTCATGCAAGACAATTTGTATATTCTTTGTCTATGCTCGACAGATACAAAGGAATGGGAAAGATAAAGCCCTATCTGATTTTTTATCTGTCTGACGAGACGTATTCTTTGGTTAGCAGTGATGATGTATTGCCAGCGAGCGTAAACCGAAAAACATTTTTTTCGTTTATAACGTTTTTTGATGAAATGTGGTGGATAATCGGCTGTGTGACAGGAGGTCTGTTAGGCTCGATTATTCCTTTTGATACGACAGGCATAGATTTTGCTATGACTGCTTTGTTTATAGTCATATTTATAGAGCAATGGCAGGGACAGAAAGAGCACAGACCTGCTTTGACGGGGCTGGCTGTGACTTTTGTATCTTTGCTGATTTTCGGGGCTGATAATTTTCTCCCGCCGGCACTTTTGATAATAACAACTGTGCTGATGTTTTTAAGAAATAAAATACAGGCCGGGGAGGAAAGAGCAAAATGATAGATGTTAAAAATTCCATCATCCTTATTGCGGTGATGTGTGTTATTTCGGGGCTGCTGAGGTTTCTGCCTTTTATAATATTTCCGGGAGGAAAAGAAACGCCGGCAGTAATAAGCTATTTGGGGAAATATCTCCCGCCGGCTATGATTGCGATGCTCGTTATTTATTGCTTTAAGGGAGTCTCGCTGACCGGCCCTGCTCATGGGTTGCCGGAGTTTATCTCGGCGGCTGTTGTGATTATGCTGCATTTGTGGAAGAGGAACACTTTGCTGAGCATTGTGGGAGCAACTGCCTGCTATATGATATTGATTCAGCTGGTGTTTGTATAAAAGAGGTAAGCGGTTTGTATTATGTATATATGCTCAGGTGTTGGGATGAATCGATCTATTCGGGGATTGCGGCGGATTTGTGCAAACGAATGAGTGTGCATTTTGACGGCGGAACAGACGCAGCAAAATATGTCGTAGCGCACGGCGCGGCTAAGCTGGAGGCTTACTGGACATGTGAAGACAAATCTCAGGCATCGAAGCTTGAATATCGCATCAAGCGTTTGACAAAATCTAAAAAAGAGAAGCTGATTATCGGCGAAATTGAGCTTGAGGAATGTTTTCGCGACGGATTAGAGTATGGTGCGTATACAAGAGGAAGACTTGACGTGGAAAATTTAAAAAAATTTACCGGGCACCAGCTATGATTGAAAAATGCGAAAAATGGCGAAAATTGAGGCGATATGTGATTGACAACCCATATCTTGATATGATATGATACACAAGTTGAACCGCACAGAAGAGGTGATAAAGCTGAGGCTGCCTCAATGGCGAGACTGGATAGAGGAGGTAAAGAGTTTCATGTATGCAATTATCGCAACAGGCGGAAAGCAGTACAGAGTAAAGGAAGGCGACGAAATTTTAGTTGAAAAACTGAACGCTGCTGAAGGTGATGCTGTAGTTTTCGATCAGGTATTAGCAGCAGGCGAAGGCGCTGACATTAAAGTTGGTTCACCTGTTATCGCAGGAGCAGCTGTAAATGCTAAAGTAGTAGAAAATGGCAAAGGACCTAAGGTAATTACTTTTAAGTACAGAGCTAAAAAAGACTATAGAAACAAGAAGGGTCACAGACAGCCTTTCACAAAAGTAGTAATTGAAAGTATTTCTTTATAGTTATATTTCAAAGAATGGTTTATTTGTGCGTGCCGCGCAGATGGAGGTGAGAGACACATGGCAAGTAAAAAAGGAGTAGGTAGTTCCAGAAACGGTAGAGATAGTGAATCCAAACGTTTGGGAGTTAAAAGAGCTGATGGTCAGACAGTAACTGCCGGAAGCATTTTAGTAAGACAGAGAGGAACAAAAATCCATCCGGGCAACAACGTTGGCAAAGGTGGAGATGATACTTTGTTTGCTATGATCGAAGGTGTTGTTAGATTCGAAAGAAAAGACAAGACCAGAAAACAGGTTAGCGTATACGCTAAAGAAGCTTAAAAAAACTACCCCTTACATATTCATGTTA
>CAVIBE010000170.1:0-1066 GCA_963640885.1 Oscillospiraceae bacterium
TGTGGGAAGACCGAATGTCGGAAAATCCACTTTATTAAACGCAATATTAGGAGAAAAAATCGCAATAGTTTCAGATAAGCCTCAAACTACGCGAAATACTATCAGAGGAATCTATACTCATGATGATTGCCAGATGGTATTTATGGATACTCCCGGAATACACAAGCCGAGGACGAAACTCGGAGAATATATGACAAATGCGGCAATTCATACGTTTAACGACTCAGAAGCAATCATATATATAGTCGATGAAAAGCTAAGCACAGGCCCCGGAGACAAGTATATCGTTGATTTGCTTAAGGAGTCAAAAACTCCTAAAATACTTGTCATAAACAAGGTTGACGCTATGACGCCGGACGGATATAAAGAAATATACGATGAATATGAAGAAACCGGGCTTTTTGATGAAATAATAGGCATTTCGGCTAAAGAAAATCATAACGTTGAGCTGCTTATAAAAACGCTCATAAAATATTTGCCGGATGGACCGTTCTTTTTCCCTGAAGATATGATAACCGATCATCCTGAAAGGTTTATCGTTTCTGAAATAATAAGGGAAAAAATGCTGTTATACTTAAACGACGAGCTGCCTCATGGAGTTGCAATAGAAATAGAATCGTTTAAGACTGAAAAAAATCTTGTGAGAATCGGTGCGGTAATATATTGCGAAAAGAAATCGCACAAGGGTATGATTATAGGCAAAGAGGGGCGGAAACTGAAGGGAATAGGTAAAAGTGCAAGGATGGATATAGAAGCGCTTCTCGGGAGCAAGGTTTTTCTTGAATTATGGGTAAAGGTCAAGGAAAACTGGAGAGACAGCGATATAATGCTTTCAAACTTCGGATATAAGGATGAGTAGTATTAAAATATTCAGGAAGTAGGAAAAAGAAAGAAAAATGCAGGTACAAACGAGAGGAATCATATTAAAACAGACGAAAATAATGAACGATAAGCGGATGCTTACTGTTTTTACGGAAAGATATGGGAAAATCAATGTGGTTACTTCCGGCGAAACCGGAAGGAGCAAGCTTAAATCCTCTCTCGCATACAAGCCGTTTACTTTGGG
>CAVIBE010000170.1:1076-2068 GCA_963640885.1 Oscillospiraceae bacterium
CGGATGGGAAGAGGAGAAACGATAAAATCATACTATAAAATCGGGGAAGACATAGATAAATACCTCGAAGCCTCGTATGTGCTGGAATTTACCGGCAAGCTCCTCGCTGAACACCAACCCGCAGCTGCGCTTTTTACGCTTCTTTCAGATTATTTTGAAATATTGGAAAGACGGGCTAAGGAATACAGCTTTTTGACTGTTGTATATCAGATAAAGGCGCTTATCATATGCGGATACATGCCTGTTTTGGATGAATGCGTCTTGTGTGGTCAAAAAAATGCAGATTTTATGTTTTATGTGGAGGGCGGCGGCGCAATTTGCCCTAAATGTGCTCAAGATAACGGATTGATTTATAAATCCGACTCTGATATAATAAAAAAAGTAGTGTTTATAGCAAAGAATTCCATACGAGCCATGGAAAAGATCTATCTTGAAGATGAACCACTTAATGCGATTAAGACTCTTATTCGCAGTTTTACGAAATATCATTTGGATATTTCGGATTTAAAAAGCGAACAGCTTATTGATAAATAAGGAAAGGATGATATCATGGAGATTACATTGGAAAAAATCGAACTCGTTAAAGACAGGACAGGAGTCAGCTATAAAGAAGCAAAAGCAGCTTTGGAAAAAACAGGCGGAAATGTAGTAGATGCCATCATTTATATAGAAGAATGTGAAATAGAAAATGAAGAATCGAAGATTTCTACCGAAAAAGAAGAAATGCTTGAAAAAATCAAGTCAATAGTAAAAAAAGGCAATGTTACTAAAATTCAGTTTAAGAAAAACGGACAGATAATATTGAATATCCCGATTACTGCCGGTGCTATCGGTACGATTCTTTTTCCGTTTCCGGCATTAACCGCTGCGGTTGTGGCTTTTGCATCAAAATGCAGTATAGAAATCGTTAAAGACAATGGCGATGTGGTAGACCTCAATGAGCTTTCAGGCGGAAAAATGGATGACATAAGAGATAAAGCTGAGGATGTACT
>CAVIBE010000171.1:0-7127 GCA_963640885.1 Oscillospiraceae bacterium
TGATAATCCAGATTATCCTGAGTTACTTCAAGATTTTCCTTTGCTTGCAAAATCCCGTAATAAATTGACACAGTCTGATATTCTATGGAATTCATGTCAGCTTCATAATTTTTTTCGATATTTTCTTTTGCAAAATCACGCTGAAGCTCCACTACATCCTTGTTTGCTTCAAGAACACTTTTGCTTCCCATCTGGTCAAGCGCCGTCTCTACCTGTGTCAAAGCCGCTTCAAGCTGCTGCGCCGTCTGCTTCTGCTGTTCCAGCAATGCACTATAGTCCGCCGGTCTCTCTTCCTCAGGCATATTTTCAAGCGAGCCTATGCTTGTAGTTACCTGCTGTTTTTGTGACAAGAGCTGGCTTCGTTTGGACTGCGTATTTTTGATAAGCTTTATAGCATCCTTTAAATCCTTTACATTATCAGTATATCCTTCGACAATTCCCTTATCCTTTTCTTTGTTGAGCTTTGCCATTTCAGCCAGATACCCTTCGGTTTGCATCAGCTCAATCGCCTGCCCCAGCGTCAAAGTCCTCGCGTCTCCCGAAATCCAGGTATATCTTCCGTCTTCATAGACAGGAGCGCCTTTTCCGTCATCGCTGTCAGGGAATTTTTCTGTACCTCTCAGCTTCAGTCTGTCAAAAGCCTCGCCTATCATCAAGACCGCATCGCCCCTCGTTGCCGGAGCGTCATAATCAAAATCTTTTTGCTGCTTTTCAGAGAGAATCGAGAATATTCCGTTATAAAAGCCAAGCTCTACAGCCTTATTTTTGTAATTATCGGGCCACTTGCCGCTCAAATCCGAATCGCTGTACCCGAGACCTTTCAATATCATAGCCGAAAGCTCGTTGTATGTGATATTAGCCTGCGGTTTGAAGCTTCCGTCAGGATAACCGCTAACCGCTTTCATTGCCGAAGCATAGTTTATGTATTTTTTTGCCCATTCATATCCGCTTTTCACATCGCTGAACGAATTTTCGCCCGCACTCTCATATTTTTCCTCAGCCGGATTCATCGACTTTGCTATAACTACGCAAATCTCAGCCCGGGTTATATTATTATATGGTCTGAAAGTTCCGTCCTCATAACCGTTTATAACTTTATTTTCTGTCAGCTTTACGACAGCGTCTTTGTATGGAGAATTGCTCAGATCAGAAAAGCTTTCCTCTCCAAAAGAGACAAAACCTCCGCAAATCATAACAACCGCCATACAAATCGCCAGATACCGGCTAATTTTTCTGTTAAACTTTCTATTAAGCTCTGTCTTCATCCGTACAATCCCCCTTTCCGCAGATTCCATAAAGTATAAAATCTACTAATTTTTCTTTTGACATCCCTTTGAAAAAAGTCCACTCCGGCTGCAAACATGGCATCGCCTCATTATTAATTTTCATAACTTTTGATATACCATAGCCTGCTACGGCAGTCATCGCAAAAATGGTTGACGTCTCATGATTGTCAGTATGTATCTCGCCATCGCGAATCGCCTTTTTAATAATCAAATCCATATATCTGTACTGTTCGTTATTTATCTCGACAATAATCCCCATTATTTCATCCGACTTTACATTCGGATCAAAGAGAATCTGGTCTCTGAACATTACTGCATATATGCCATATTTATGTATCATTTTTTCCGATACAGCTATATAATTTATCAGATTTTGCCTTAAATCCACAAGTTTTTCAATTTCCGCAGCATATTTATCGAAATCTTTTTTAACGAAATCCTTAGCCACCTGTGTCAGGATTTCCTCTTTGCTGCTGAAATATGCATATACTGTTCCTTTTCCGATTCCCGCCTTTTCGGCGATGTCAATTATCCTCGTATTTCTATATCCGTTTTCTATGAACAGCTCCATAGCAGCGAGCATGATAGTCTCTTTTTTTGAGCTTACGTTCAATTCTTCATTAATTGTCGGCTTCATTTTTAGAATCCTCCTCTGCCCATTTTGCTTCAAGAGTTTTTATTACCTCAGCCTTCTTCTTTTTCTTTTCTGCCCGTTTTATCTGTCTGTCATCAATTATCGCATACAGAACCGGTATGAGGAAGAGCGTTACGAGAGTCGATGCTATAAGTCCGCCGATTATGGAAATTCCCATAGGCGCGAGCATCTCTCCGCCGTCACCGAATCCGAGCGAAAGCGGTACCATACCTATAACGGTTGTGCCGCAGCTCATAAGTATAGGGCGCAGTCTCATCATTCCGGCTTTTACAAGTGCCTCGTCTCTGCCGAGGACGAGCTTGTTCTGGTTTATAAATTCTACCAAAAGAATCGAGTTGTTTACAACTATACCTACCAGAATTATCAGCCCGAGGAAGGACGTCATCGACAGCGCTGTATTTGTTATAAACAGGGCGAGAAACGCTCCCGACATCGCAAACGGTATTGCCATTACTACAATAAATGGCATTGTTACCGATTCAAATTGCGCCGCAAGTACCAGGAATATCAGCAATATGGCAACTACAAGCGCCATCAGCAAGTCGCCGAAAATTTCCATCATCTGTTCTTCACGACCGCCGGTTTCATAATAATATCCGTCAGGGAACGGATAGTCGTCCATAACCTGTAAAATTTGTTCACTGGCTTTGTTCAGACTTCCCAGCGTATCGACATTAAGCTCTATATACTTCGTCTGATTATAGTGGTTTACGGTTGTCGGCGAATTGTCATATTCAAATCGCGCTATCTGTCCGACCGCAACCGGAGTTCCCTTTGTTCCTGTTATCATTATCTGCTTCATGTTTTCCACAGATTGAGAATAGCTGTCTGTCAGAGACAATTTTACGGAAATATCGTCACCATCTATGTTTACGTCCGTGCTCGAAGTGCCATTTAAGGCAGCAGACAGACCGCTTGACAGCTGATATGCTGTTATTCCGTAAAACGATGCCGCATTTCTGTCTATGATAACTTTCAGCTCAGGATTTCCTTCTGTTACATTTGTTTCCGCGCTTTCAACGCAGTCGAGCGCATTAAGCTGCTCTGCCAATTCATCGCCTATTTTTTCAAGCTCATCGTTTTCCTTACCCATCAGATTTAGCGAAATATCCGACGAACCAAACATGGATTCTATGCTCGAGCTTCCGCTTACCGTAATTTCCGCTCCCGCGATTCCGCTCAGAGCTTTCTTAAAGTCTGCGGCAACCTCCTTGGCGCTTCTGTCTCTTTCGCTTCTGTCTTTCAAAAGTACAGTAACCGTTGCGCTGCCGTCAGTCGAAAGCGCAGTCATTCCTGCCGTAGACAAAGATACGTGTTCAACCTCTGGCACTTTAAGAACATAGTTTTCAACCTGTGTCAAGATTGCGTCCTTATCCTCGAGAGATGTTCCGTAAGGAGTAGCGACCGATATAGATACAGAGCCTTCGTCCATCTCAGGCATGAGCTCCCATCCTACGATACCCACAAATCCCATCGAAGCCACGAATATCACTATGCAAAGGCATACAAATTTCGCACGCTTTTTGAGCACTTTTTCTACATATACCTTGTACCCTTCTTTTACTCGCTCGATAAAAGCAGTAAATTTCGGCAGCAGCCTGTATTTATATCTTCTTTTTCCGAATCTGATATACTTATTGGAAATATTTCCTTCCATAAGCTTTGAACAGAACATCGGCACTACCGTAAGCGCCACGACAAGCGACGCCGCAAGAGCGATGATTATAGTGAAACAGAAATCGCTGAACATCATTGATGCCATGCCGCCGCTGAGAGCTATCGGTAAAAATACCAGAACTGTCGTAAGTGTCGAAGCAATTACTGCCATGAATATTTCCTTAGCGCCTTTCGTCGCCGCTTCCCTGGAATCTGCGTAATCCTGCCGCACTCTGAAAATATTTTCCAAAACTACAATGGAGTTATCTACCAGCATCCCGACTACCAGCGTCAGCGAACACAGGGTTATAAGGTTAAGCGTCATTCCTCTGAAGTGCATCAGCGCAAATGTCGCAAGCAGCGACGTCGGTATTGAAATTGCAATAACGAGCGTGCTTCTGATGTTGCCTAAAAACAGGAATACAACTAAAATAGCAAGCAGAGCCCCCGATATCGCCGAAGAAGCTACTGATGATATTGAGCTGTTTATGTAATCGGCAGCGTCGTATCCTACTGTAAAGCTGAGATTAGGATACTCTTCCCTGAGTTCATTTAAAGCCTTATCAAGATCCTCGCATACATCAACCGTATTCGCATCTGACTGCTTCGAAACCATCACGCCTATTGCCGTTTTTCCGTCAATTCTTGTTATAGAATCCTGATCCGCATATCCCCTGGTTATCGTCGCGATGTCGCCCAAACGCACTACGCTGTAATCAGAAACCGTAACAGGCATATTCTGAAGATCCTCCACAGACTCAAACTCGCCCATTGTTCTTACTATTACTTTAGCTGCGCCCTTGGACACGTCGCCGCTCGGCAAGTTTATGTTTTCAGCCGCCAGAATCTGAGATAAGGTGCTCAAATTGAGCCCGTATCCGCTCAGGCTTTCCTGATTGAAATCAATCGCAATTTCTTCGTCAACGCCGCCGGCAACCGTTACCGACGCTACGCCCGAGCTTCTTTCGATATTAGACAGTATTTCATTTTCAATAATAGTATTGAGCTTTGCCAGCTCCATATCGCCCGATATATAGATCTGCATTACAGGCATCATGTCCATGCTCATTTTCATAATCATAGGCTCTGACGCATCATCCGGCAGGTAATCCGATATCATTCCCACAGCTTCGCGCATATCAAGAGAAGCAAAGTTCATATCCGTATCCACGTTGAACCTCATCACAACAATCGAAGTATTTTCCATGGAATACGATGCCATCTCTTCCATATTTTCTACAGACGCCAACGCTTTTTCTATCGGCTCGGTTACCAGTGTTTCTATTTCTTCCGGCGATGCTCCGTTATAGGTCGTCATTACCAGTGCCACCGGCATTTCTATGTCAGGCATAAGGTCTTTAGGTATACTTATCATAGAATAAATTCCAACAACAACCACCATCAATGTCAGCATGACGGTTGCTATCGGTCTTTTAATTGATATTTCTGATAAATTCATAATTGTCCCCTTCTAATCAATTATATTGACTTCTTCGCCCTCGGTCACATATTGCTGACCTGAAATAACAACAGTATCTCCCTCGTTTACTCCGGAAATTATTTCGACCTGAACTCCATTGTCAATTCCGGTCTCAACAGGTGTAACAACAGGCATTTTCCCGTCCAGAATTACCACCGATGCTTCTCCATTCTTGACTATAACGGCTTCTGAGGGAACAATTATCGCGCTTGTATTGTGCTCGCTCTTTATTCTTACTTCGGCAAACATTCCTGCAATCAGCTCTTTGTTTGAACCGTCTACGCTTACCTTTACAGGATAGGTTACTTTGCCTGTCTCGGGGATTTTGTTAAATTCTGAAATCCTGCCCGTCAAAGTCTTGTCTAACGAAGATATGTAAATATTTACCGAATCTCCGACGCTTATCTTTCCCGCCATGCTCTCCGTAACGTTCATATTGATTTCAAGTTTTGAAATATCTGAAATCATGCCCATCATGCTCTGACCGGCAACCGAACCTTCCTTAGCGTCCAGCGAGGTGATATATCCGCTTATAGGTGCAGTAACCGTATAATAGCTTGCCGCCTGAGCTGCGCTGTTATAGCTTAGCTGAGCTGTAATATATTGTGAATTTGCAGCATCATATTCCGCCTGAGAAATAACGCCTTCGTTGTACAGAAATTCCATTCTTTCAAAATTTGTCTTTGCGAGGTTCAAAGCTTCCGATGCCTGCGCCAGCGAGTTTGCCGCCTGAGTATCATCTATCGTAAAAATCACGTCGCCTTTATTTACGTGGTCGCCTTCTTTAACTCTGACAGAGGTTATCCTACCCGCCATTAAAGGCACGATTGCCGCCTCGTCTGCCGCTTCGATTTTGGCAGTTATAGGCGCTTCTACGTAAATATCACCCCGGGTCGCAGTTGTTACCTTGACATTTACAGGTGTTTTTTCTTCGGGTTCTTCGGCCATAAAAACATTCGTCGCCAGTCTGTAACCCAGCAGCGCTAAGAAAAGAATCACAATTATCGCAATAATAATGTTTCTCTTTTTATTATCCTTTTTATTATTTTTCCTGTTATTCACCGGAGGATTTTCTTCCCCCGTCTGCGTTTGTAAATCTTTTTCATTCATTTCCATAAAACCTGACCTGTGCCTCCCTTAATATTATTTATTTGTTATTTATTGTCTTTGGTATGATTTTCGACCCACGGGTCGGTTACATTCCCATTTTAATTAATCTCCAATTTGCTGTCAATAAAAAAATGACCCGCGGGTCATTTTTTTATAAATTTTATATTTACTTCAAAATATCAAGGTTTTTCGTTTATGCTAATTCGGCAGCGATTTCTTCCAAAGCCTTAACTACGGCTTCGTTTTCCCATTCGCGTCCTACGGTTATTCTTATAAAAGAGTGGTGGTTTGCTACAGAGATTGAGCGTTCTCTAAGCTTTGCGCATATAATATCTGATTTTTCGCTTTTTGCCATAACAAAGTTGTTGTTGCTCTCGTATACTTTTTCAAACAGTCCTGTTCTCCGGTTCATTTCTGCGAGGTTTTTCTGAAGTCTGTCTCTTGCTTCGACGATTTCTCTCGTATTTTCCTCTAAATGCTCCGGATATTTAAAAAGTGCTGTTCCTATGATCTGAGCGACTGTGTTCATATTATATGCCGGTTTTACTGATTTCAAAACAGTGGTCAGCGTTAAGTTTGCTACTGCAAAGCCTATTCTTACTGCCGCCAGTCCTAAGGCCTTTGAGCAGGTTCTGAGGATTATCAGGTTGTCAAAATCCTCAACAACGTCTAAAAGTGACTGAGAATTATCCCAAAAATCCATATATGCTTCGTCTAAAATTACAAGTGCGTCTACGTTTTTTACGAGCCTTATGACTTCGTCTCTCGGCATACCTAAAGATGTAGGATTGCACGGATTTGAGAAACAAAGCAGTCTTGCGCCTGTTTTTTTACACGTTTCTATGACTTCGTCTATGTCTATTCTGAAGTCTTCGTCTTTTTCTATCTTGACTATGTCTTTTTCGTTGAGTTCGCCATAAAATTGGTACATAGCAAAGTC
>CAVIBE010000172.1:0-2070 GCA_963640885.1 Oscillospiraceae bacterium
GAATATTTTAATTGTGGAGGACGAAAGCTCCCTTGGCGGAGCATTAGAACATATTTTACAGAAAGCGGGGCATATCACGGATTGGGTTAGCGACGGACAGTCGGCGCTCGATTATATTCGTGGATTTTCTTATGATTTAATTCTTTTAGATGTTATGCTGCCGAAATTGGACGGCTTTGCGGTTGTGCGCCAGATGCGCAGCGAGAAAATTTCTACGCCTGTGCTGATGCTTACGGCGCGCACTACTGTGCAGGACAAGGTGACAGGTCTGAATGTCGGAGCGGATGATTACCTGACCAAACCTTTTGATACGGAAGAGCTGCTGGCTCGTATTCGTGCGATGACTCGCCGCACGGGTGAGGTTGTTATGGATGAGGTTTCTTTCGGTGATGTTAGTTTGTCGCTTAATACGGCCCAGCTTGCCTGCGGAGAAAGGACGGTCCAGCTGAGCCCTAAGGAATTTCAGATCGCACAGCTTCTTTTCAGCGAGCCTCAGATGACTTTTACCAAAGAGCTGATAATCAGCCGTGCCTGGGGCATGGATTCGGACGCTACTGATAATAATGTAGAAGCGTATATTTCGTTTTTGCGTAAGAAACTGCGCTATCTTAAGTCGAACGTCGGGATTCGTAATTTGCAGAAAATTGGTTATCGTTTGGAGATGGAAGAATGAAATCATATAGAAAAAGGTTTGTACAGTTAAATATGCTTTTAATCGGGGCGGTATTGTTGCTGATGATGGGCGTGATTGCGGTATATATGTATTGGGATTATTATGATGGTTTGCGTACTACTATGAGGCAGGTGGTGGAACCGCTGCATTTTTTCTCTCAGCCGACTGAAATGACTGAGCTGACGCAACCGTCTGAAAATAGCGCACAGCTTCCGGATGATGGAAGCTTTACCGAAGACAATAAACCGCCGGAGGATGCGCAAAGTGTTGCCGATGCGGAGAATCCTGCCAACTCACAAACTGCTGAAAATGAGCAGGTGGCGACAGATTCGCAGAATCCGCCTGATTCTCAGAACGGACAAAACGCTCAGGATGCTCAGCTTTCAACTCAGCCAAAGGACCCTCCGGGAGAGAATTTTCCGGACAAGGCTGATGGCATTGAAGGTCGGGATTCGGAGAAGTTAAAGGAGATAGTGACGGTATTTTATACGCCGGAAACGAATGAAATCTCCGTGCTTTCACAGGAGTCGACTTTTGATGAGGAGACGCTTGAAGCGATTTTAGAGTCGGTAATCGTTCAGGACGAGAGCTTTGGCACTCTTTACAATTACAATGCGATTTATTATCGAACAGGAGACGAAACTCTTTACAAGATTGCTCTCGCTTCAACGAGCAATATCATACATTCTATGGTAAGTCTTTGTCTGGTGCTGTTTGTGATCTGGCTGGGCGTTATGCTTTGTTTCCTGTTTGTGAGTATTCGCCTGTCTAAGGTGGCTGCCCGCCCGCTGGAGGAGGCTATGCGCAGAGAAAAACAGTTTGTCGCTGATGCTTCGCACGATCTGAAAACGCCGCTGTCCGTAATTCTTGCCAACAACAGTATTTTGCGGGAAAATCCTAAGGCATCTGTGGGCAGTTTGAGCAAATGGATTGACAGTACGCAAAATGCTGCGAAAAATATGCAGCAGATGATAGGGGAAATGCTGACGCTGGCTGATGTGGAGCGCCAGGATGCGCCTCTTGTTCTGGATACTGTGGATGTTTCGGCTGTGGTCATGAAGGCGGCTTTGCAGCTGGAATCGGTGGCATATGAAAAAAATATATCGCTTGAAACTGAGATTGCGGATCAGCTCTTGATAAGGAGCAATGAGGATTATTTGCAGCGTATTGCTGCGAGCCTTATGGAAAATGCGATAAAGTATGAGCCGGAGGGCGGCGAGGTTTGGGTTCGCCTGAGATGGGTGAAGCGCCGGGTGCTGCTTGAGGTTCAAAATAAAAATTCGCTGATTTCGGATGAGGATCTTCCTAATATTTTTGAGCGTTTTTATCGTGGTGACAAAAGTCGTCAGGGGAAGACCGGTGGTCACGGATTGGGGCTGTCTATCACTAAGCAGATG
>CAVIBE010000173.1:0-4374 GCA_963640885.1 Oscillospiraceae bacterium
ATTTCCATCTTTGCTTTCAATATATTGTCACGGCTGCCAAGCTCTGAAATATGAGATACCCCTATATTGGTTATAATCGCCATATCAGGTTTTGCGATATCCGCCAGCAAATCTACCTCGCCGAAATTTCCCATTCCCATTTCAAAAATAGCTGCTTCGTAATCTTCTTCAACGCTGAATGCAGTCAGCGGCATACCAATATGATTGTTGAAATTTCCAATATTTTTAGCAGTCTTATATTTTCCGCACAAGCTCCAGTACAAAAGCTCTTTCGTGCTGGTTTTTCCTGTGCTACCCGTAATTCCGATTCTATACAAATTATCAAAGGTAGTCAGATAAAATTTTGCCAACTCCTGCAAAGCTTTCAAGGTATCCTCAACCAGAATAACGCTCATTTCCTTAAATCCGCTTATATCCGCGTCCTTGTCAGATATGACAGCCGCTCTGCAACCGTTCTCATAAGCCTTGTTCAGATATTTGTGTCCATCTGAATTTTCACCCAAAAGTGCGAAGAAAATCTCCCCCGCCTTTATTTTTCTCGTATCTGTAGAAACTCCGGTTACAATCGAAGCCTCAGTTTTCTGAACTATTTTTCCTTTTACAGCTTTTGAAATTTCGCTGACAGTTAATGCCTTCATGCTTCCTCCGGATTTACTTTGTTTTCAAAACTTCGCTTATAACTTCCTTATCGTCAAAATGGAATTTTTCAGTTCCTATTATCTGATAATCCTCATGGCCTTTTCCGGCAACGATAATAACGTCTCCCGGCTGATATATTTCTATTGCTCTTTCTATAGCTTTCTTTCTGTCTTCTATTCTCTCATAAGGGCAATCGGTTTTTTTCGCGCCAACCTCTATATCGTCCAGGATTCTCTCCGGGTCCTCAGTCCTCGGATTGTCGCTTGTGATAATGCAATACTCGCATCTCTGACCTGCCGCCTCGCCCATCATCGGTCTCTTTGTTCGGTCTCTGTCGCCGCCACAGCCAAATACGCATATAAGTCTTGATTTTTTAAATTCATTCGCAGTATCGAGGACCTTGATCAAAGCATCAGGAGTATGCGCATAATCCACTATAACAACAACGCCCTTGTCATTAGGCACAAGCTCGAATCTACCCGGCACGCCCTTTATTCCTTCGATTCCCGAAGCAATAATCTGAGGCTCAATCCCGCTTTCATAAGCAGCCGAAAATGCCGACAAAGCGTTATATACAGAAAAAGCACCGGGTATATTAATTCTCAGTCCGACAACAAAATTCCCCTCATGAAAAATCTTTACATCAGAATAGGTATCCGTCTTCGATATGACCTCAGCAAAATAATCTGCATTTTTGTCGGCAGCCGAATATGAATATACTCTTATGCCCTCTTCTTTTAATTCCTTATACATTCTGTTTCCGTATTCATCATCAATGTTTATGAGACCGGCTCCAAAAACCTTATAAAAAAGTTTTTTCTTAGCCTGATAATATTCCTCAAAATCCTTATGAAAATCGAGGTGGTCTTCTGTAAGATTTGAAAATATTCCATAATCAAAAACGACATCGTCAACCCTGCCCATATAAAGCGCATGAGAAGAAACTTCCATAGCGCAAGCCTTGTCGCCCGCGTCTACCATTTCTCTGAGCATTTTCTGCACTTCATAAGACTCCGGCGTCGTATGAGTTGATTCTGTTACCTTGTTTCCGGCTTTATAGGAAATCGTTCCGATAAGTCCGCAAGGTTTTCCCGACTTTTCGAGAATGCTGTTGAGCATATATGTGGTCGTAGTTTTTCCGTTAGTGCCCGTAATCCCGAATATTTCGAGCTGAGTCGCAGGATTATTAAAGAAATTTGAAGAGATTTTTCCAAGAGCCGCTCTGCTGTCGTCACATACAATCAGCGGTATTATACCGGTTTCGTAATTTTCGCCTTTTTGAACAATTGCGCAGCAAGCGCCTTTTTCAGCAGCATCTTTAATATATTTATGTCCATCCGAAGCAAATCCTCTGATGCATACGAACACATCGCCCGGTCTAGCTTTTCTTGAATCATATGCTATTCCGGTTACGTCTTTATTTTCATCAATGCTATACTCTGCTTTGACATCTCTAAGCAAGTCTTTAATAATCAACGCTAATACCTCCCTACTCTCGCGCACTGAAACAATGCACAGCGCTAAACCTTAACTCTATTCAGTATATATATATACACTTGAGCCTTCTTCTACTTTAGTCAGATATTTCGGATACTGGTCTACAACTTCCGCTGTTGCATCCGAATTTTCAGGCATAACTATAGCTTTCAGTCCCTGATTTTGCAAAATCTTAGTTGCCTCTTCAACAGTATATCCTGTCAGCTTCTGCACTGTGAGCGAACCTTCTTCTATAGTCTGCGCTTCGCTGTCTGTATACTCAGGTTCAACTTGCAAATATACCAAAGCTTCTTCTAAAAATTCCTTTGCATAAGGAACCGCCATCGTGCTGGCATAGTGAGCAGAACCCTCAGGTTCATCTACGATAAAGAGAACGATTATTTCCGGATCATCCGACGGAGCAATTCCCAAAAATGAGCAATATACCTTTCCTTTTGCATATCTACCATTTACTACCTTATCCGCAGTACCTGTCTTGCCACCGACTCTGTATCCGGCGATATAACCCGCCTTACCTGTACCATAGTCTACTACATCCTGCATTATTTGACGCATTTCGGCAGAAGTCTGCTCGGAAACAGTTCTGCGTACTACTTTATTTTCATTTTTGTATATAACTTCGCCCGCATCGTTTTGAATCTCTTTAACAATGTGAGGCGTTCTCAGATATCCGCCGTTTACTATCGAGGATAATGCCGTTATAAGCTGAATCGGAGTTACAGATACACCCTGACCGTATGACATAGTCGCAAGCTCAGTCGGCTTAATCGTATCTTTGTCATACATGATAGCAGTTGTCTCACCCGGCAGGTCGATGCCTGTTTTATCCATAAATCCCAGGCTTTCTAAATACTGATAATATTTCTGCGCGCCAATCCTCAGCCCCAGCGTTACGAATACAGGGTTGCAGGAATGCTGAACAGCCTCTGACAAAGTCTGCAAACCATGCGGATTGTAATATCTCCAGCACTTGAGAACGTCTGTATAGAGTTGATAATAGCCGTTACATACGAAAGTTTCGTTCGTATTCGTCAGCCCTTCCTCAAGCGCTATTGCAGTGGTTATCAGTTTAAATGTAGAACCCGGCTCGTATGTGTCACTTACCATAAAGTTTCTCCACATTTTATTCCAATAAGCCACTTTTTCTTCGTTTGTCTGAAGATTTTCATATTCTTCAAATTCTTTTTCATTTGTAGGTATTCTCGGATTGTTGAGGTCGTAGCCCGGGAACTCTGACATCGCCAGAATCTCAGCTGTATCCGGGTCCATAGCAATCGCCATTGTGCGGCTGGCGCCCGTATCATAGAAACAATGTTCAAGCGCCTTGTCGAGATAATGCTGAAGCACCTCGTCGATAGTCAGCACGAGATTGAGTCCGTCTTCCGCTTCGTAATATTTTTCTGTTCCGTACGACAGCTGCCTGCCTGACGCATCCGTATTTCTTATTATTCTTCCGCTCTTGCCGCTCAAATAATCATTATAATACATTTCTAATCCGGCAATTCCTGTATTATCATCCGACGTATGACCTATGATATGTGAAGCAAAAGTGCCATAAGGATAATATCTTTTTGTGCTTTCATCAACAGAAATTCCCGGCAGCTCGCCATTAGACATATACTCGCGTATCTTGTCAGCCTGTTCGGTATCAAGATTTTTCGCAATTTTTACAAGCGCCGACTCTTTGCTTAAAGAGGTCGCAATTTCACTCGCATCGCTTCCGGTTATACCTGCCAAAATTTCCGACATTTTCGTAACATCGCCTTTTTTCTCCTTTAGCTCTGCCGGTCTTACCCATACAGTATATGAAGGCGCATTTACAGCCAGTTCTTTCATATTTCTATCATAAATCTGACCCCTGTCGGCAGTAATCTGTGTATCCCTTGTCTGCTGTGCAACAGCTTTGTTTGAATACTCTTCCCCGTCAACAATCATAATCCAACCCAGTCTTGCCGCAAGCAAGACAAAAACCACTCCACAAAAAATAAACAAAAACAGAATTCTCTTTTTGCTATTAGTTCTTGTAGGTACAGCCAATTCAATACACTCCTTTTTATCCCATAAGCCGGCTGCGCTAATCCTTAGCCGCAGGAAATCCCAAAACAGCAGCCAAGCCTTCAATTTTCAATACCACAATTTGTAACCAATAATTTTGCTATAGTTTCTGAGTAACAAAAACCCGGCTTTAGCTAACCTGGATAAGTGATAAGAAGCACCATATCATCAAATCCATTAACC
>CAVIBE010000174.1:0-5291 GCA_963640885.1 Oscillospiraceae bacterium
ATATGGTATGATGTGGGAGAAGCCTTACATCAGAAAAGCAACTATTAAAATGGACCATACGGCGTTGATTATCATGGATATGGTGAACGGATTTATCCGTGAAGGCGCCATGAAAAACGAACTGGCAGAGGATATAATCAAGCCGATTACTGAGGTTATGGAATTTTGCAAGGAAAACGGTCTGCCGATAGTCGCATTTGCTGACTCTCATGAACCGGATTGCCCTGAATTTGACAGATATCAGAAACATTGTATAAAAGGAACGTCCGAGGCTGAGATTGTAGACGAAATCAAGGCTGTCGGAGGATATAAGCTTATCAACAAAAATTCGACTAACGGGTTTCTTGAGGAGGAATTTCAGCAGTGGCTTAAAGACAATCCGCAAATTACAGATTTTATTATCACAGGAGTTTGTACGGATATCTGCGTAATGCAGTTCTGCCTGACTCTCAAGGCATGGTTTGATAAGAACGGAATCAGATCCAGATTTATATTGCCGCTCAATATGGTGGAAACATATGATTACAGAGCACACCAGATAACTCTGATAAACACTATGGCAGTATATTTTATAGAAGAAAGTGGCGCTGAGGTGTGTAGCGACTTAGATTTATTAAAATTATAGGCTTAAAGTCTATGATGTAACGGAGGCGTATGATGGAAAGAAGTCATAACATGACTATGCTTGTAGATTTCTATGAGCTGACAATGGGAAGCGGTTATTTTGAAAGCGGGAAGAAGGACACAATAGGATATTTTGATGTGTTTTATCGCAAAAACCCGGACGAAGGCGGATTTTCAATAGTCTGCGGTCTGCAAAGCATTATCGAGTATGTGCAGGCACTGAAGTTCTCGGAACAGGACATCGAATATCTCAGAAGCAAGGGCGGTTTTTCCGAAGAATTTCTGGATTATCTCAGAAATTTCAAGTGTACTTGCGATATTTGGGCAATTCCGGAAGGAACTCCCGTATTTCCGGGCGAACCACTTCTTACAGTGAGAGGACCTTTAATCGAGACTCAGCTTATGGAAACTTACATTCTTTTAGCAATTAATCATCAGAGTCTCATTGCAACTAAGACTAACAGAATAGTAAGAGCAGCGGAAGGAAGACCTGTAATGGAATTCGGCTCGAGAAGAGCTCACGGAGAATCTGCTGCTATTATCGGCGCACGTGCGGCTTATATCGCAGGAGCTGCGGCAAGTGCATGTGTTAAAGCTGACATAGATTACGGAGTACCGGCAACCGGAACGATGGCTCACAGCTGGATTCAGGTGTTTGGAAACGAAATCGATGCATTCAGAGAATATGCAAGACAGCATAAGGACAACTGTTCTCTTCTGGTAGATACATATGATGTTTTAAACAGTGGAGTTCCTAATGCAATAAAGATTTTTAAGGAATTTAATCCTGAAAAGATGTCTATAAGAATTGACAGCGGAGATATAACCTATCTTTCACGTCGTGCAAGAAAAATGCTCGATGATGCAGGGCTTACGGAGTGTAAGATAATAGCGTCAAATTCGCTTGACGAGTATCTTATCACTGATATGCTCAGACAAAATGCGGCGATAGATTCGTTTGGCGTAGGAGAAAAGATGATAACGTCTAAATCCGAACCTGTTTTTGGCGGCGTATACAAACTCGTGGCAGTTGAAGAAAATGGCGAAATTTCTCCAAGAATTAAAATCAGTGAAAATATTGAGAAGATAACAAATCCGGGATTCAAAAAAGTAGTCAGATTCTATGATAAGAATACAGACAAGGCTGTGGCGGACCTGGTGATGCTGGCAGACGAAACTATTGATGAAACTAAGCCGTATAAGCTGTTTGATCCGGAATTTATTTGGAAAAGAAAGGTTTTAGAAAATTTTTATGTAAAAGAATTGGCAAAACCTATTTTCAAACACGGCAAATTGGTATACAATGAGCCCAATACGGAAGAAATAAGAGAGTATTGTAAAAATCAGTTGGAAACATTGTGGCCTGAAGTAATGAGATTTGAAAATCCACATAACTATTATGTAGATCTTTCCGCAAAGCTTTGGGAGTTAAAGCAGAGTCTGCTTGAAAATTACAGTTTGAAATAAGAGAATGTTTTGACGCTGGTTTTTATATAAAAAAACATTAAGGTGGTGTATTAGTTATGAAGTATCAGTTTTCCGTAACGAAAACAACTAATCCTAAGGAAAAACCAAATCCGGACACACTCAGATTCGGTGATGTGTTCACAGACCATATGTTCCTTATGGATTACAAAAAAGGCGAGGGTTGGCATAATGCAAGAATTGTCCCATTTGATGACATCGAGCTTGATCCTGCTGCTATGGTCTTTCATTATGGACAGGAGATGTTTGAAGGCTTAAAAGCTTACAAGACTCCTGAGGGAAAATGTGTTTTGTTCAGACCTGATAAAAACGTGGAAAGAGCAAATAACACAAATCAGAGAATGTGTATTCCTGAAATTGAGCCAGAGTTGATGATTGAAGCAATGAAGGCTGTTGTATCATTGGATCAGGATTGGATTCCTGAAAAAGAAGGAACAGCTCTTTACATAAGACCTTTCATTATTGCAACAGAACCGGCTTTAGGTGTAAGACCTGCCGATGAGTATCTGTTTGGAATTATTTTGTCACCTGTAGGACCTTATTATGAAGAAGGTCTGGCACCGACAAAGATTTATGTTGAACAGGAATTTTCACGTTCAGTTAAGGGCGGAACAGGCTGCGCTAAGATCGGCGGAAATTATGCCGGCGCATTGCTTTCACAGGAAGTAGCTCACGAACAGGGCTATTCACAGGTATTGTGGCTCGATGGCGTAGAAGGAAAGTATGTTGAAGAAATAGGAACTTCAAATGCATTTTTCGTTGTTAATAACGAAATAATCACAGCTCCGCTCGAAGGCACTATACTTCCCGGTATTACAAGAGATACAGTTATACAGCTGCTGAAGACTTGGGGTATGCCTGTCAAAGAAGAAAGATTAGCTATTGCGGATCTCTGGGAAGCTTACAAACAGGGCAATGTTCAGGAAATCTTTGCAACAGGTACTGCTGCCGTTATTTCGCCGGTAGGCGAGCTGAAGTGGCTTGACCATGTTATGAACATTAACGACGGAAAAATCGGAGATATATCACAGAAATTGTATGATGAGATTTCCGGCATCCAGCTTGGAAAAACAGAAGATAAATTCGGCTGGAGAGTATATGTAGACTAATATGAGGGTTCTGCGGACACTCCGTCAGATACATAAATGTAGTGATAGACATTAAAATTGAGAGGTATTTTAGAATGAAGTATGAATTTCCGGTAACAAGGACAACTAATCCGAAGGAAAAGACACCTGAATCGGCTTTGGGCTTCGGAAAACATTTTACAGATCATATGTTTTTGATGAATTATACACCTGAGAAAGGCTGGCACGATGGAAGAATCGTTCCTTATGGAAATCTCAAGATTTCTCCGGCTGCAAGAGTATTCCATTACGGTCAGGAAATGTTTGAAGGAATAAAGGCTTACTATCGTGAGGGCGATGTGCCTGTAACTTTCAGGGTACAAAAATATGCGGCAAGAGCTCGTTTAACCTGCGAGAGAATGTGTATTCCTCCGATTGACGCTGAGCTTATGGAAGCTGCAGTAAATCAGCTGGTATATGTGGACAGAGACTGGATGCCAAAGAGTGAGGGAACGGCTCTTTACATCAGACCGTTTATCATTGCAACTGAGCCTAAGCTTGATGTAAACCCATCATCTACTTACTTGTTTGTAATAATTCTTTCGCCGGTAGGCGCTTACTATGAAGAAGGTCTTGCTCCTACGAAACTCTATGTTGAACAGGAATTTACCCGTTCAATCAAGGGCGGCACAGGCGGCGCAAAGGTTGGCGGAAATTATGCCGGCGCATTGCTTTCACAGGAAGTAGCGCATGAGCAGGGCTTTTCACAGGTATTGTGGCTCGATGGTGTAAATGCAAAATATATTGAAGAAATCGGTACTTCCAATGCCTTTTTCGTAATTGGCGACGAAGTTATAACGGCTCCTCTTGAAGGAACTATACTTGCCGGAGTAACAAGAGACTCTATTATTCAGATTCTCAAAGGCTGGGGCATAACTGTAAAAGAGGAAAGACTTGCTATTGACGATTTGTGGCAGGCATATCAGGATGGCAAGGTTAAAGAGATTTTTGCGACAGGTACAGCGGCCGCTGTATCACCTGTAGGCGTATTAAAATGGCTTGATCATGTAATGACTATAAACAATGGTGAGGTCGGCGAGCTTTCACAGAAACTCTATGATTACATCACAGGAATACATTACGGAAAAGTAGAAGATATTTATGGATGGATAAAGCCTGTTAAATAATTATGTTTGATATAAGAGAAAATTTACGTATGCTCCCGGACAAACCGGGAGTATACCTTTATAAGGACAAATACGGAGAGGTCATATATGTAGGGAAAGCTGTCTCGCTCAAAAAAAGGGTTAGGCAGTATTTTCAGTCTGCGGATAATTTACCGATAAAGGTAAGGGCTCTGGTGGAGAATATCGACGAGTTCGAATATATAATAACTGACTCTGAGATGGAAGCTCTTATTCTCGAAAACAATCTCATAAAAAAGAATATGCCGAAATACAATGTCCTTTTGAGGGATGACAAGACTTATCCGTATATAAAGGTTACTTTGAATGAGGATTATCCGCGTGTCATAAAAACGAGGCGGGTAGTTAATGACGGGGGAAAATATTTCGGACCGTATACTGATGTAGGTGCAGTCAATCAGCTCATAGATTTTCTTAATCGCATATATCCGTTGAAAAAATGTTCTTTACAGAACTTCCCTGACAATTTCAGACCTTGTCTCAATCATCACATAGGGCTTTGCTATGGAGTATGCAATAACAATATATCTAAACCGCAATACAGGGAAATCGTGAAAAAAGCGATATCTTTTTTGCAGGGAAACAGCGCGGATACGGAAAAAATGCTACAAGAAAAGATGAATGAGGCTGCTGAGGCTTATGAATTTGAGCGCGCGGCTGAATATCGTGATGCGCTTATGGCAATACAGATTTTAAAGGAAAAGCAGAAGATTGTCACTAATCCGCAAAATGAAATGGATATAATTGTTTCGACCCGGTCGGAGCAGGGAAGCGGCACCAATGTGATGCTATTTTTTGTTAGAGACGGAAAAATGACTGGCAGGGAGAGTTTTCGCATAAATCCGACGATTGAGCAGACTTCTGAAGAAAAAATTGCGGCATTTATAAAGCAGTATTATTGTGACAAGGC
>CAVIBE010000174.1:5301-6120 GCA_963640885.1 Oscillospiraceae bacterium
TTCCGCGGGAAATACTGGTTGAAGGCAGAAATGAAGAATACGATATTATAGAAAAGTGGCTTTCAGAAGTCAAGGGAAGCGGAGTAAGGATTCATGTTCCTCAAAAAGGAGAAAAGAAGGCTCTGCTTGATATGGCGATTCATAATATACTTCAGACTAAGGAAAATTTTGAACGACGGGTTAAGAATGAAAAGGACAAGACTGTCCGGCTTGAAGTGGGTCTGAGGGAGCTGCTTGGAATTGAGCGGGAAATAAAGCGTATAGAGGCTTATGATATATCGAATACTTCGGGCATAAATTCTGTCGGCGGGATGGTTGTTTTTGAAAGGGGAAAGAAGTCGCCGAAGGATTACCGAAAGTTCAAGATAAAAACGATTGAGGGACCGAATGATTACGGAAGTCTTCAAGAGGTCATATACAGGCGGTTTAAGAATTATTTTGAAGCGCAGAAGTCGGGCAAGAGCAACGGTTTTGAGAAAAAACCGGATTTGCTGCTTATTGATGGCGGTGATAAGCAGGCTGCGGCGGTACAGCAGGTTATGAATGCGATGAAGCTTGATATTCCTGTGGTCGGAATGGTAAAGGATGAAAAGCACAGAACACGTGATCTTGTTTTTGAGGGCAGGCTCATAGGGTTGAAACAGAACAACGAGCTGTATAAATTTATTTATTTTATTCAGGAAGAGGTTCATCGGTTTTCTATAGATTATCACCGTAATCTCAGGGATAAATCAATGAAGAGGTCGCTTTTGGATGAGATTCCGGGCATTGGTGAGAAGCGCAGAAATATTCTGTTGGAGCATTTTGGCTCGATTGACC
>CAVIBE010000175.1:0-753 GCA_963640885.1 Oscillospiraceae bacterium
CTATCAGAGTATAAGGACGCTCGCCGGGTTTCAGCCCCGTAAGGTGTCTGGAATAATTTTCGATTCCCTTGCAGCTTCCGGTCTCCTTTAGCATTTCTATATCATATCGGGTTCTCTGCTCTATTCTTTGAGCCTCCAATAATTTGCCGCGATCGACAAAATATTTTATCCTCTCCTCAAGCTCGGCTTCTATGGACGCCACCGCTTTTTCTATATTTTCTTCGCTCGTAACATAATGCGATGCCGGATATATAGCCACATGGTTTCTCAAGCCTAAAATCTCTCCCGTGAGATAATTAATCTCTTTGATTGATTCAACCTCATCGCCAAAAAGCTCTATTCTCACGGTTTTTTCAGAGCCTGCCGGAAAAATATCAATCACGTCGCCTCTAACTCTAAAAGTACCACGGGTAAAGCTCATATCATTTCTTACATATTGTATATCGACAAGCTTGCGTATAATGTCGCTTCTGCTTTTTTCCATTCCTGGTCTAAGCGAAAGCACCTGATTTTCGTAATCAATTGGACTTCCCAAGCCATATATGCACGAGACGCTGGCTACGATAATTACGTCTTTTCTTTCGGATAAAGCCGCTGTTGCCGAGTGGCGGAGCTTGTCAATCTCGTCGTTTATATCAGAATCTTTTTCTATATAAGTATCTGTCTGCGCAACATAAGCTTCAGGTTGGTAGTAATCATAATATGAAACAAAATATTCTACCGAATTTTCGGGGAAAAATTCTTTAAATTCTC
>CAVIBE010000175.1:763-6003 GCA_963640885.1 Oscillospiraceae bacterium
TTTATTGTGAGAAATAACTAAAACGGGTTTTTGCACCTTTTCTATGACATTTGCTATAGTAAAAGTTTTTCCTGAGCCGGTAACTCCCAAAAGGGTCTGGTGTTTTTTGCCGTTTTGGATGCCCTCCGCCAATTTTTCAACGGCCTGAGGTTGATCTCCCATAAGTTTATAATCCGATACAATTTTAAATTCGCCCATTTTCATTCTCCATAACAACAGATTTACATATAATTATAGCACCCGCGCCCAAAAAGTCAAACATATGTTCGTGTATGCCGCATATATGTGCATTTTTCAACGTCTTGCCGTAGGGAACGGTTCCTAACCGTTCCGTGCAAATGCGCATTTCCCAACGTCTTGCCGTAGGGAACGGCATACGCAAACAGGTATAGCGGTGCGTAGGCGGTATAGGTTGGCGCAGTCATATTCTCTCCAAAAAACCGGGCGACTCATCAAAAACAGTTATGCGCTCAATTCCGCCACCATACTTTCTCAAAACCTTCGCACTATTTTTGCGATTAAGCGGCTCCTTGCTGAGAATAAGAGACGTACATCCCATATCATCAAGCATAACAGGATACCTCTCACCCATATTGTCGCGCAAATATACAGGATTATGCTCAAGACACCTGCCACAGCCAGAGCCTTTAATACCTTCCGCACCAGCCAACAGACAATACTCACTCACCATAGCCGGAACCCTTCCATATCTCAAAACCTCAAGCCCGCCGGCATTTTCAGCATTTAAAACATCGACAACCTGCTCCATATCAGAATCCAACTCATAAGACAGAGTGCAGCCACAAAGTCCATTTTCCAAATAAAAACCGACACATTCAGCATTAAAAACATTCAACCCGGCATCACCAAATACCGGCTTGCCCATTTTTAACGCCCACTCTATCTGACCCGCATTACCAACATAGAAACCATCAATCAAAGCCAAATCAAAATCAGCCTCAAAATCCTCATTTTCCCGCCATAGAAGCGGCAAATATGCAAAAACCTCCACACCGGCATTCCGAAGCTTCGCAAAATCCTCTAAATTATCATCATATTCAAAATCCCTGATATTGCAGCTCACCCGGTAAGCACCCAGAGCCGCCGCCAAATACATCCTATCCCATTTATAAAAATAAAGATTCCTTTTCAAACTATTTTTTCCCATTTTGCAGCCTCTCCAGTGCTTCCCTTCTCACCTTATTAACCTCAGACAGAGGAATCATAAGATTTCCTTCTATATCTATATCACATTTTTCCAAAACATATGGCGTATTACCCGTCTTTGACAGCTTTGCCAATACAGCCTCCCCGCTCGTAGGCGCCGATTCAGCCTCTTCAATTATAATACTGCCAGAAACCTTCGCCCGGCTCCCGTCCGCAGCTTCGACCTCATAGACTAAAACACTGCCCTTACGCGCATAAAATTTACCAAAAATCTTTTCCTTTTCCGGTTTAATCTCAGCATACGTATCACGAATCTGTTTTAAAAGCTTTTTGTCCGAAACCTTATATACCATCTCGCCCGGTTTTATGCTTCCCGGTATATCACCAAGCTTAATTTTTTCTCCTGCCAAAGCAGACTTCACATTTCCATTTTTGCCGCTTAAATACGTTACAATTCCGCCCGGAAAACCCTTCCCGATAATCTCAATACCGTCACCTACAGAAATATCACGTTTCAGATCCACCTCAATAATTTTTTTATCACGATTAACAGCCGACGGCTTTACCTTTTTGACAATCCCGAGAAACAGCCCCCTGTGCTTAGGGCTTTCGCCCGACAACAGAGCACCATTCTGTTTGCCATAAAAGTATCCCTTTGAAAAACCACCGCGGCTGAACACCTGCTCTAACTTTTCAATATCACTTTTTTCGGCAGAAATCTTTTCGCCGCTCTCGCAAACCCGGTCTATGTATTTTCTGAATACCTGAACTGCAGCCGCCGTATACTCCGCAGATTTCAGCCTTCCCTCGATTTTGAGAGAAGTCACTCCGGCATTTATAATCTCATTTAGCTCATTCAGATAAGAAATGTCTTTAGGACTGAGGATAAATCCCGGCTCTCCCAAACGTTCGCCCTCAAAATCCTCCAAAGTATAACGTTTTCGGCAAGGCTGAGCGCAGCTTCCACGATTTCCGCTTCTGCCGCCGATAAGACAACTCATCGAGCATTGCCCCGAAATACACATACAGAGCGCACCGTGAACAAAAATCTCCGTTTCAATAGAATTATTCTTTGCATACTCCGTACATTCGCGGATTTGATTTAAAGACATCTCTCTTGCCAAAACAACACGCTTAAACCCTATCTTTTTGGCGAACTTCAGACCTGCCACATCATAGGTAGTACCCTGAGTGCTCAAATGCAAAGGAAGGTCAGGAAACTCTCGCTTTAACACGGTAACAAGCCCCATATCCTGCACGATAAAACAATCCACACCGGCATCAATTGCTTGCGCCGCCTGATCCACAGCTTCCCGCAGCTCGCTTTGCTTTACAAGAGTATTTAAAGTCATATAAGCCTTAACTTTTTTACTATGGGCATATTTTATAGAATCTCGCATCTGTTCATGCGTAAAATTTTCCGCATACTGTCTGGCATTAAATAACTTTCCGCCAAAGTAAACAGCATCGGCGCCGTTTTCTACCGCAGCCTGAAAATGTTCGGGGCTTCCGGCAGGAGCCAGTAATTCCGGTTTTATCATCGTAAAATCTCACCTTTCAACAGTCATTATCTGATAATTATATATGATATTAAAACTATGTGCAATTGGTATTTTTCAACGTTTTTCTGTAGGGAGGGAACGTGCCTGCCTGCCGTTGCGTGTAAACGCCCGCCGCATCATTGGAGCCGCACCTTTCCGTCCCACCCAAATTTTCGGCAAAGCCGCCGTAGGGAACGGTTCGTAACCGTTGCGTGTAAATGCCCCATAAAGACCGAAAAAAAGGGACGCCGTTTAAGACGTCCCTCGAACTCCAAGGTTTTTGAAAATTATGTCATTTAGTTCAATTCACAAATGATGATAAACTGTTTCCAGTTTGGAATAGGTTGACTTTAAATCCAACCAGAATATGGTTTCTGAGTTGTTCCATTATGGAGCCATTTAATTAATGTAATGAAGTCCCATACCGGAAGCTGTGTTGCGTGCTGTACTGCATATGCATATGGTGGCATATCAGAACATTCAAGAAGGATAGCACCAATATCTGCATCTTCTTCAAGAAGCTCAAGAGCTTTAGCAACAACTTCTTCTTTAACCTTACTGTTGTCAAACTCACCTCTGTACTCTAAGATTGCAGAGAAATGTTCTCCATGTCTTAAGTCCTTAACAATGAGGTCGCTCGAATCTGTAACGCCTACATTCTGAAGGAGTACATCTGTGAAGGATGACTTATCTGCTGTCAAAATTCCGATCTTCTGACCCGGTTTGATGACTGATCTGATCCAGTTGATCTGAACTAATGAAGAAAGAGCAACAGGAATATCAAGAGCAGCAGCTACCTGAGCGTGGAAATTACCAAAGAATCCACATGCTGAACAAAGTGCTCTGATACCTTCTTTTTCGATCATGTATTCGCCCAGTTTGATGATGTCGTCAGCGATTGACGGATCTCTTCTGAACAATCTGTCGATATCGAGATTTGGAACTCCTCTCATTCTTACTGGAAAATCATACGTATAAGCGTTTACAACATTACCAGGAACCATTGGATAGAAAACGTCTTCGATATAAATAACGCCTACTGAGTATCCTGACATCTGCTGATGGTCACACATATTAACCCATGTCATGTTTTCAGGTGTAGCATAACCGAAATGTCTATGCTTTAATCTTTTATCCATTTATAATCCTCCGTGTCTTTACACAATTAGCAAGTGAACGGTAATAGCTAAATAATTTCAATATTTTAAGCTATATACCGGCGGACAGAACATCCGCCAACGGATAATAATACAATTCTAACAACAAACAATATTATATTTAGAAGTAACCTGCAACACCTACTACTACTACTAATGCTGTAACGATAGGAAGTACGATCATGAACCAGAACTTCAAGAACTTAGGTACCTGGAAGTACTTAGCGCCTACAGCCTGGTGACTGATAAATATATCCCAGCCTTTAGTACCAACATAGATAGAAGTAATGATAGCACCGAGAGGTAATGTAATGAGCATTGCTACGAAATCCATGAATGTGAATAAATCCATGCCTAAAGGTTTAACGTCAACCCAATATGTTGTTGAGAACAGTGTCGGGATTGTGAGAATAAACATTACTACTGTCATGAGCATTAATGTCTTATTTCTGGTCCAACCAATAGTCTCACCGATTACGTGTACGCATCCTTCATACAATCCGAGTACGGACGACCAACCTGCAGCAAACAGGAGGAAGAAGAATAATGTACCCCAAATGATTCCGCCAGGCATATCTGAGAATACGTATGGCATTGTCATGAATGTGAGTCCAGCACCTGATGATACTTCCATATCATATGAGAAGAGTGCTGAGAAAATAGCAATACCAGCGAGTATAGCAACTACGATATTTGAAAGAATGATAACTGTTCCTGAGAACGGAATATCGGAATTTTCTCTATCCAGATATGAACCGAATGAGAACAGTGATGCCATACCAACACCAGCTAAGAAGAAACACTGGTTAAGACCAGCCATTGCTACTGAAGGGCTTAACTTGGAGATGTCCGGTGTGAACATCCAAACTACACCATCAACACCGCCAGGGAGCATTAAGCCTCTGACAGCTAAGATTACCAGGAATATAAAGAGTGCCGGAATGAGGATCTTGTTAGCTCTTTCCAAACCCTTCTGTACGCCTCCTGCAATTACAACAACAGTTAATGCGTAAAGAATTAATACTGTTATGAATTTGAAAGGCATATTTACCTGAAGTCCTGAATAATATGCGCTTGTTTCTTCAATGCTTAAACCTTTAAAGAAGCCTGTAGCAAATTTAAAGATATAGAACATTACGTCTGATACTATAGTAATATAGTAAGAAATCATGATTGTTACTGTAGCAGCACCAAACCATCCTGCGAGAACCCAGAAGCTACCTTTGCCTCCTAATTCTCTCATACCAGCGATAATCGACTTCTGCGTATATCTACCGAGTGTTAATTCCGCCCATGCGAGTGGAATTGCGATGATAACTGCGAAAATGATACACATGAGCAGGAATATACCGCCGCCGTTCATACCAATCATATA
>CAVIBE010000176.1:0-825 GCA_963640885.1 Oscillospiraceae bacterium
ATCCAGGTATATGTAAGAAAAGATGCCATTGGTGATGAAGAATATGAATACTTTGTAACTTATGACATAGGCGATATTGTGGGCGTAAAGGGCGAGGTTTTCAGAACGAAGCATGGCGAGGTTTCTGTCAAGGCTCATGAAATTCTTTTGATGAGCAAATCTTTACAGGTTCTTCCTGAAAAATTCCACGGCTTGACGGATACGGAAATTCGTTACAGACAGCGATATGTGGATCTGATTGTAAATCCTGAGGTAAAGAATACTTTCTATCTCAGAACTCAGATTGTAAAAGAGATAAAGAACTTCATGGATGAGAGAGGTTTCCTTGAAGTGGATACTCCTATTTTGGGAACTATCGCGGGCGGAGCGGCTGCAAGACCGTTTATAACGCATCACAATACTCTTGACATAGATATGTATATGCGAATAGCTAATGAGCTCTTCCTGAAGAGACTTATTGTAGGCGGATTTGACAGAGTATATGAAATGGGTCATATGTTCCGAAATGAGGGCATGGATCCAAAGCATAATCCGGAATATACTGCTATTGAAATGTATCAGGCATATGCTGATTATGAGGATATGATGGAGCTGACAGAAAGTCTTATTTCTACTGTTGCCGAGAAGGTTCTCGGAACGACTAAGATCAACTATCAGGGCACGGAGATTGATTTCAAACCGCCTTGGAGAAGGGTTACAATGGTAGAAATGGTTAAGGAATATGCCGGTGTTGACTTTGATCAGATTCAGACTGATGAAGAGGCTATTGCTGTTGCTAAGGAAAAGGGAATCGAGGACGCAGAAAAGCTTAACAGAGGTAAGGCT
>CAVIBE010000176.1:835-2233 GCA_963640885.1 Oscillospiraceae bacterium
CAACTATGGAGAAGAAAAAAGAGTCTTTTACAAACTTGGAAAGCAAGGTAAAAATATGCTAAGGCGTACTAAAAATTATACTAAAATCGCCGAGCTATTTCTAAGAAAACCTAAGAACTTTTAAGAACTTTTTAGTATCGGTAAAAAATAGCATACTAAATATAGAACGAGACAACTAATAAATCACAAGATGTGGTAGTAAAACTGGTTTTATTTTGAGAAATATATATTCCCGACGATGAAACCATTAGGCACAGAAAAGCAGGAAAACAAGGCTGCTAAGGGCGCTGCAACAGGAGATTGCTGCAAGGCTATGGGCGAATGTGAGAAGATTGATTTTTCAAATGTAAAAATTGAGCCTTTATTTGAGGAAATGGTTGATTTTGATACTTTCTCAAAATCGGATTTCAGAGCTGTAAAGGTTAAGGCATGTGAAGCTGTGCCAAAGTCTAAGAAGCTTTTGAAGTTCACTCTGGATGATGGAACTGGTGAGGACCGCGTGATTTTAAGCGGTATTCATGAATATTATGAGCCGGAAGAGCTGGTTGGCAAGACTTGTATCGCTATCACGAATCTGCCGCCGCGTCCAATGATGGGTATCGACTCTGAGGGTATGCTCATCTCCGCCGTGCATCACGAAAACGGCGAGGAGAAGCTCCACCTCTTGATGGTTGATCCTCATATCCCGGCAGGCGCAAAGCTGTATTAGGTAGGGAACGACCTGAGTGTTGTTCTGCGAAAACGTGTATTTTCCAACGTTTCGCCGTAGGAAGCGGTTCATAACCGTTCCGTGAAAACGAGCAAATGCCAAATAAATAAACAAAATACGGGGAATTCGGAATCTCAAAAATCCGGATTCCCTGTTCTGTTAATGGATCGTTTTTTCACTTATCGTCGACCTCAATCAGTTCGTGAACGCTACCTTTACCGGCACGCATGGGAACAGGTAGCGAATTGTGGTTTTGTAACAGCAAAGTTTACCAAAAAACGAGGGATTTGATGCGCCGGAGCTTTATCCGGATTTTGATGCGTGAAGCTCACGAAAGATTTTTGCAGTAAACCGCAAAAATCTTAAATAGAGGTTTATAACGCACGACGGATGACATTCAATCGGAGATATTACGGAAAAATACAACTTTTTACTATTTTCCGTAATTCGATTCTGATTGGAACAACGCCTTAAAACTGTATTTCGGGGAAATGCATATTTTTACTCTTCCCCGGTATAATAAATTGCGTGATATTGACGCAGACTTTGGTTGCGCGTATAATATCATTACGGGAAATTGCAACTATTTACACTTTCTCGGAGTAAGGAGCGTGAGATTATGGAACAAATCAGGCGAGACCTGTATCTGAATCGACTGATAGAACGAAGAGAAAACGGCATGATCAAGG
>CAVIBE010000177.1:0-4104 GCA_963640885.1 Oscillospiraceae bacterium
CGGAACGGTTTAGAACCGTTCAAACGGAACAGTCACGGACAGTTCCCTACGAAAAACGTTGAAAAATGGGCGTTTGCCGCGGAACGGTTACGAAGCGTTCCCTGCGACAAATCGTTGGAAAATGCACGTTTATGCGGAACGGCACATAGGCGCGTTTCCTGCGGCGACCCGAACAAAAATCCCCGACCGGGATCTCCGATCAGGGATTTGCATTTTAAGGATTTGTGAGCGCCGGGGTAGCGTTCGGATCCGTCGTTGGCGTCGTCGGCGTTGTCGGCGTTGTCGGCGTTGTCGGCGTTGTCGGCGTCGCTGGCGTTGTTGGTGTCGTCGGCGTTTGACCACCATTGTTTACATCCGGATCTTCCGACGGCGGGTTGTTCGGATCGGTGCTTGTTGAATCATCTGTATCCGTCGTATCCGTCGAATTTACCGGCGTATCTGAATGTATATTACATTTCTGCGTAGGTTTATTCGCAACATCAGATTCACTTATCGTCGACGTTGACGGACAACCAGCTCTTGCCAGCAGACCGCTTTCCGTACATATTTTATAACTGCTTCCGCCGGTCTTGAATCCCTCCGGTTTATCACGGTCAATTACATAATATTCGCCGCCCGAAGACGCAACCGTATCAGGCTGTTCAAACGACTTCGCCTCAAGACCCTCGTGAACCTGCTTCATAACAGTGCTCCAAAGCTGCGCCGCAGCGCCACTGCCGTTTGAAAGCTTAATGTTGTAATCGTTACCTACCCATACAACCGCCGTATAATAAGGCGTATATCCACAGAACCATGCGTCATAGTTGTTTGAAGTTGTACCAGTCTTGCCGGCAACCGGAATCGTGCTGTTATTGCTGTAAATCTTCGCTCTCGAACCGGTTCCGCTCGAAACTACACTCTTGAGAATGTCCGTCATGAGGAAGGCAGTTCCTTCATCAAACGCTTCTGTTCCGTTATCCGTATATTCGTAAATAACTCCGCCATTTTTGTCAAGAATCTTTGTAATCGTCGTCGGCTTGTAGTATGTACCGCCGTTTGCTATGGTTGCATATGCGCCGCAGCTCTCTAGCGGTTTGAGACCGCGGGTCATACCGCCTATACCCATAGCGGAAGAATTCTTATCGCTTTCTTCATCAAGCGTAGTTATTCCCATGCTTTCAAGCATTTCAAAGCTCTTATCGTAACCGAGATATTCAGACATACGTACCGCCGCAACGTTGGACGATATCTGCACAGCCCTTCTCAGCGTGATATTGCCTTTATAACCGCTATATGAGTTTTTAGGCCATAGCTCGCCTTTTGCGTTGTAATGCGGAGTATCCGGAATAATCGACGCACCAGTGAATCCTTCCATCAGCGCAGGCGTATATACCGCCAAAGGCTTGATTGACGAACCCGGCTGACGTGCAGAGTTAGCTCTGTTGTAAAGCTGGTTGCCCTCGATATTTCTGCCGCCGACCATGGCTACAATCTGACCTGTATACTGATCCATGATAACCATAGCGCTCTGAGGCTGAACTACCGCGTCGTTGAGCGTAAAGAAGTCAGCTCCTACGATAAGGCTTGAGCCGGACTGCACGAATACTCCCGGATTTGCATCGAGGAATTCTTTTTGAATTACAAGATTGTCTTGCGCATCAAATGTTTTATAAGCCGCATCGACTGCAATCGTTCCGCCGCTCGAAATATGAAGCTGCGAATCGGTATATGAATACATCGGCTTGAAGTTTATCGCTATATCGACTATCTGACCATCTGATTTCTTTGAATAGAAATTCAGGCGATTGCCTTTATAGAGATACAGATTGCCATAATCGTCAAAGCCGTACTCTCCTTCGCGAAGTGCGAAGCTTCCATCGCTTTCAAAGAAATTGTTCTGGCTGTAGAGCATTATGCTTCCGGTCGAATTTATCGCATTGCCCTCGATGTCTTTCTGAAAAGCTGTCGCAACAGGGAAGTTTGCCGAGTTCTGGTAAGCTGTCTCGACTATGTTCTGGATGTTTGTATCCAAAGAAGTATATATTGACAAACCGCCGGTATAGAGTTTTCGCTGTGCTTCCGCCTGTGTGAGGTTGAGCTCTTCCATGAGTATGTCGATTGCTTCATTTTTTGCATAATCCGTGAAATAGGATGAGGTCGCGGACGAATTGTTTATGCTGTCCGGCGGATTGAGGCAATCCATAATATTGACCGCATAAGCTTCGTCGGCTTCGGCCTGGGTTATGTAATTTTGTTCTACCATGAATTTGAGCACATAGGCTTGTCTTGATTTGAACGCATCATTATAAACCAGAGTATACTCTCCCTGTTTCATCAATACATTTGTATTGGCAGCGTCTACCTGGTCCGAATAATATCTCTTGATAAGAGCGTTTTTCGTCGGATTTTTCGGTATGGTTGCAAGCGCGGAACATTCTGCCAGGGTCAAAAGTCCGGCCGGTTTGCCAAAGTAAGTCTCTGCCGCAGCCTCAACTCCATATGTATTGAATCCGAGATATATCGTATTCAGATATGCCTCGACAATCTGCTCTTTAGTCAGGTTTCTTTCGAGAATCAGCGTATAATAAGCTTCTTCGATCTTTCTGACCATGCTTCTCTCGCTCTTTGAGTCCGGCAGGAAAACATTTCGCGCCAGCTGCTGGGTTATGGTACTCGTGCCGGCGATATTTTCTTTGGTGGTTACGCCTTCCCATATAGCGCCGAGTATACGCACAAAGTTAAAGCCGTTGTGCTCCCAGAATGTTTTGTCCTCTATCGCCACAAATGCGTTTACGAGCTGTTCCGGCATTTCCGAATAATCCAAATTGGTTCGCAGCTCGGAGCTCATTACGTTTTCGAGCACTTCGCCGTTACTGTCGTACATTACTGAGTTTTCGCTAAGCAATGAATAGATGTTGTTCGGATCGATTTTTTCCGTATTATGTATTATCATTCCGACTGTTACGGCAACGCCGATAATTGCAACTATAATGACAACCAATAAAGTTACGAATATTCCCTTAATAATGCGCTTTGCTCGTGATTTTTTCTTTTTCTTCTTTTTTCTGTTCTGATAATCTGCTTCCTGATATGAAGCGTTGCTGTCTTCGGGTCTTTGCCTCGCTCTGCGTTTTTGCTGTAAAGAATCGTCTCTGAGCTCTGATGAAGACCTGCCTTCGTTTCTCTTATTGTCTGACAACTGTTTCACCCCTATCCTCATAAAATTTAGTAGCTGTGTTTCCCAATTCCCTTGTATTCTAAGTTGTTTGTAAACTAATGCTGTCATCCACGATTATATCACATTTATATATTTTAGCTATGATTTTTTGTCAATTAATATTATAATATCTGTATATATGTTTTTTTGCTGTGTGAGGGCGGGGCGAGAGGTCTCGGCTAACCACAATGTAGTGAATTTTTGGAGCATATTTATCGTATATATATGCTTTCGGGAGGCAGGTAGAATGGCAGAGAAATTTAACAGTATTGATGTAGCAAGAGCAGCGATTCAGCTGGCTTTGACTCCTTCAAGGCAGGCTGAGGAAAATCTTATTTCGCATTTTGCAAAAAAAGAAATCAAGGCTGCTGCGGTAGATGTAGGTGGCAATATAAATGATACGATTCATATAGTTATAGAGCGTGCGATAATAGCGTCGAGAAAGTGTGGTATCACTTATGAGAATCATGTCCATGATGGTGCGATTGCCGGGGCTGCGCGGGAGGCTATAATGCAGATTTCGGCAAAGGTCAATGGGCTTAATGGGGGCGGTAAAATCGGTATTTGCAGAGGTGGCGAGCATTTGAGCGTCTGTATATTCATGAGTGCGGGTCTTTTGCATCTCAATGAGGTCGTAATCGGTTTGGGGCACAGGGCCATCCCGGAATAAGTGGATATTTTTTAATATTTTCGTATGGAACGGTTCGTTTGACCGTTCTTTTTTATGCCGCCTCCGTCTTTTAACCCGCAACCGCGTTCTTGATTCGGCGCTCTGCGCCATATGGGACGTGCCTTCGTGCCGTTCCGATACAAACGCGCATTTTTCAGCGTTTCGCGTAGGGAACGGTTCGTATGTGCAGTGTAGTAAGATAGTATACAGGTAGTGTAAGGGGATGGTATACAGTTTT
>CAVIBE010000178.1:0-3821 GCA_963640885.1 Oscillospiraceae bacterium
GAGAAACTATTTCCTCAAGATTGCCTGAATTTCTAAGGTTTCCCAGCTCATAAACCATATATCCGAAAACCAGGTATAACACCAGGCATGCAGCAAAACCAGCTTTGCCCCACTCGCCATAAGCGCAGAAAAATTTCATTATTTCCTGACCCGAGGCAAATGCCGCTCCAAAAAGTGCCCCTATCAAAATAAATGCAATCGAAAATGCCGAGATGCTCCTTGACTGATCTTTCATTTCGTTTCTCCCCCTTTAATTAATTGCTCATCACCTATATTATCTCATTTACACCCCGCTGGCAATTAAATACTTTGAATTTGAAATATATTATGGTACAATGAATAAAAATACATGGAGGCCGATTATGAGATATACCAGACAAAACAAAATATTAGAGCTGATTTCAGCAAACAACGTTGAAACTCAGGAGGAGTTGGCAAAACTCCTTATAAATAACGGCTTTAAAGTGACTCAAGCCACAGTTTCGAGAGATATCAAGGAACTCAAGCTTGTCAAGGTTTTAGGGGCTGATGGCAGGTATAAATATGCATCAAATACCAAAACAGAGACTCTCACAACCGACCGTTTCCTTAACCTTATCCGCGATACGGTATTGTCTGTAGCCAGTTCCGAAAACATGGTTGTAGTTAAAACTCTCAGCGGATGCGCTGGCGCTGCATGCGAAGCTATAGACTCGCTTCAGATCGACGATATTCTCGGAACGCTCGCCGGAGAAAATACCATATTTATAGTGGCTGCCTCTAAAGAAAAATCTCAGCCAATAGTTGACTTTATAAACGAACAAATCAAAAGCAGGTGATAATTTTTGATAATCCAATTATCAGTTAAAGATTTTGCTATAATCAAAGACCTCTGTGTCGATTTCAATCAGGGTTTAAATATAATTACCGGCGAAACCGGTTCCGGCAAATCCATAATAATCGAAGCTATAAGCATGGCTTTAGGCAGCAGAGCTGATTCCGACTTTGTGCGAACCGGCTGCAAAAAAGCTGTAATTCAGCTGATCATAGACGCGCCCGAAAGCGCCGAGCCGATAATTCTCACAAGAGAAATTTACGCTAGCGGTCGCAGCATCGGAAAAATCAACGATGAGACTGTAACTTTGGCTAAGTTGTCCGCTTTTTGCAGAAAATATGTAGATATACACGGGCAATACGACAATCAGGCTCTGTTAAACAAAGAAAATCACATCCATATACTTGATACTTATGATATTAACGGTATATCTCAGGCAAAACAGACCTATTTCGACATATATGAGTCGTATCTTTCTTCATTAAACCGCCTCGCTTCTCTAAACAAAACGCTTAGAGAAAATGCGCGAAAAAAGGATTTCATGGAATTTGAGTTAAAAGAAATCAGCAAAATCAATCCCGTTCCCGGCGAATATGAAGAAATCAAAGAAAAAATCAACATTCTTGAAAACAGCGAAAAAATATATACTTCTGCAAACGATGCATACAACAAGCTTTATGCAGGAGAGAACAGTTGCTCCGAGCTTCTCATGAAATCTCTTAACGAGCTCAAAAATATATCTCATCTGTCGGCTCAATTTGATGAAATGAGAGAAATTGTTGAGGACTGCTATTACCGCATCGAGGAAGTCTCGTCCTCTTTGTCCGGGTTTGCAAATTCTGTGGATTTTTCTGCAGAAGAGCTGGACTCGCTGATTTCACGTTTAGACGAATTAGAAGGGCTAAAGATAAAGTACGGCGGCTCAATCGAAAGCGTGATCGAATACAAGGCTTCCCTTGAACTCGCTCTCTCGTCTATGGAAAACTCAGATGCTTTAGAGGCGGAGCTTAAAGAAGAAATTGCTTCTAAATATGTACAGGTAAAGGAACTTGCCGAGAATCTGAGTGCGCTCAGAAAAGAAGCTGCTCAAAAAATGGAGGCTGAAATAAACCGCGAGCTCGGCGAGCTTAATTTTAAAAACAGCTTATTCAAAATTAATTTTAATACGTTGAAAAACAGCAACGGGCAATATGAATTTTCATCCGAAGGCTTTGATGATGTAGAATTTCTCATCTCTGCCAACAAAGGCGAAGCTCTCAAACCGATTGCAAAAATAGCTTCCGGCGGCGAAATTTCGCGTATAATGCTTGCTTTTAAAAAGGTCATCGGCAGCTACAGCTCTGTCCCCACTTTCATATTCGACGAAATCGATACCGGAATAAGCGGTAATGCCGCTGAGGTTGTGGGCATGAAGCTGTCACGTATAGCAAAAGAGCATCAGATAATATGTATAACTCATCTGCCTCAAATTGCGGTTATGGGCGACCATCACTATCTTATCGAAAAGCACAGCGATGAGAAAGAGACCTATACTTCTGTTTCGGAAATGGACGAAAAAATACTTGTAAAAGAAATCGCCCGCCTCTCAGGCAGCAGCGAGCTTACAGAAAATGCTGTTCTGAATGCCGAAGAAATTATCGCTTTGGCGCGAGTAAAAAAAAGCAGCTTGTAAAAATCCATAGGAAACGCGCCTGTGTGCCGTTCCTAACAAATGCGTATTTTTCAACGTTTTATCGTAGGGAACGGTTCATAACCGTTCCGTGCAAACGTCCGCACATTTTTAATCCAATATATGGTATCCCGTAGGGAAGGTGCCTGTATGCCGTTTTGCATAAACGTTTTCAAAAAACACAGACGATGAATAAAGCCTTGGAATATTGAAATTCCAAGGCTTTATAAAATTCTATGTATAGATTACTCTTCTACAGGCTCTTCTACAGGAGCATCCCCTACAACAGGTCTTTCAAGTGTTTCTTTAATACTTAAGCTGATTCTCTTCTTTTCTGTATCGATGTCAAGAATCTTAGCATTAACAGTCTGTCCAAGTTCAAGTTCGTTTGCAGGGCTTGCTACTCTCTTGTATGCAATTTCTGAAATATGAACAAGTCCGTCAAGACCCGGTTCGATTTCAATAAATGCACCATACTCTTTCAGCTGAACAACTTTACCTTCGATTATATCGCCAACCTGATATTTGGATTCGATATTTTCCCAAGGTTCAGGAACTGTCTGTTTAAGACCTAATGAAATCTTTCCTTTTTCTTTGTTCATTGAGAGAATCTTTACCTTAACTTTCTGCTCTAATTCAAGAACATCCTGAGGCTTTTTAATCTTACCCCATGAAATTTCTGAAATATGAAGCAGACCGTCAACGCCGCCGATATCAACAAAAGCGCCATAATCTGTGAATCTCTTAACTATACCGTCAACGATATCATCAACATCAATAGAATTCCAGAATGCTTCTGTCTTCTTAGCTTTTTCTTCCATAAGAACAGCTCTATGTGAAAATACTGCTCTGTTTCTCTTCGGATTTGTCTGAATTACTTTAACAGGAATTGTTTTTCCGATAAATTCGTCAACTTCATCAGTAAATTTGTCTGATAACTGAGAAAGTGGAATAAATCCTGAAACTTCCTTGAAAGCAGCAATAACTCCGCCCTTAACTTTTGCAGTAACTTTAACATCAATAATTGCTTTGTTTTCCATAGCTTCGTTAACTTCATTCCAATGTTCGTTAACTTCAAGCTTTTTCTTTGATAACAGGATATTTCCGTCATCATCCTTTGTTTTTACAACCTTAGCTTCGATTTCATCGCCCACGTGGAAAACATCTGTTAATTTCTGACCCGGTTCAAGTGATACTTCATCTTTCGGAATAATACCGTCTTTTTTGCATCCTACGTTAACAATGATTTCCTTTTCGCTTACTGCGATAATTTCACCTGTTACAACTTCCCCTCTGCCTGGTAATCTTAATGACTTTTCAATGTCGTCCATATAAGCA
>CAVIBE010000179.1:0-2433 GCA_963640885.1 Oscillospiraceae bacterium
CTGGTAGCCTTGCCCTTAGGGTCGAGAGTTTTATCACCCTTTCCATTTATGATATTATTCATCGTACACCAGCATAAAGCTTCATAAGCATATTCCGAGATCTCAGCCTTGTCATTATAATCCAGATTCATCGCCCACGCGCCATCAAATCCGCCGCCGTTTTTCTTTTCATACCGATACAGCATCAAAGCAATCTGCTCTCTTGTAACCATATCGTTCGGCGCAAAAGTCGTGTCACTATATCCCGAAACTATGTTATTTTTCACTGCCCAGGATACAGCGTCAGCATAATACGAGCCGGCTTTTACGTCATTGAAATTAACAGTGGCATCATCAGTGCTTACATTTTCGTTATTTTTAGAATCTTCCGCTTTTTCGGCATTTTCATCGTCTTTAGTCTCGTTCAGCCACAAGTCGTATCTGTAAAGAACCGTTATAAGCATAGCTCGGCTCAGATTCATATCAGGCGCAAACTCATCATTTGAGACACCATTCATTATCTTTTTGTCATACATTGACTTAATCGATGCGTAAGCCCAGTGATTTTTAACGTCCTTGAAATTCGTGTCAGAGCCATCAACAAGACCAAGGGCTTTTTCAGCATCTACTAATGCCTGATAATTTTTAACGAGCTTTTTCTGATCATCGGTAAGCTTATCATAAGCCGCGCGAGCTTTTTCAATTGCTTCTTTACTATCTGTAGTAACAGAAGCGATTTCGTTAATCAAGCTGTCAACATCATTTGCCGCCTTTGTATTCGCATCGGAAGTGGTTGTGCCGCCGCTGCTCCAGTGGCTTGAACCATAATCTTTAGTATAATCATCCGTGTAAAACCATACTACAGTCGAATTTTTATTAAGTATAGCATCTCTACATCCCACAGTCGAGAGCTTTCCGTTTACCATAAACATCCATCCTGAGTTTGAACCGTGGTCAAATTCAGATAGACCTCCTATCTCAGATATATATCCGAAAGTTTTCTCTGTATAGCTGATTTTTTCTTTTGAAAGCAATGTTTCGGTTGCCTCAAATACCGTCTGACCCGTGCCAAGAGACACATCTCCGCTTGCTATAGCAGAATATGCTTTTGAGTTGCCTTGATAAGTATAGCTGTTGTTGCATTTTGTACCATCATGAGACATCACCTTAACGTTTACAGTAATATTCTTGCTTCCCGAAGACGGAGTGCTTGACATAGATAACTTGATAGTCTTGAGCGTATGCTTTGTAGCCTCATACTCAGAAACAGTTATTGTTCCTGTAATAGTCTTATATCCGCTTTTTGTAACGGTATAGTCGTATTCGCCCACCGGCAGGTCGTATTTTCCTTCGTAAACCTGAGCCTGTTCCTCTTCTGACTGATTCTTTACAGTAACAGTCGCACCTTCCGGTATTATCTCAAAGCTCACCGGGCAGTTTTCTACACTTACTTTAGCAATATATTTAGGATTATCGGCAAAATCAAAAATACGTTTGTTTTTACCCTGTTTATAGAGCTGCCATGCGACGAGACCTCTGAAGCCCTGCTCGGTTGAGAAAGTGTTTGTATCAGGCTTGAAACCGTCAGCAGTATCGAATGCTTCTGTAAGCATCATATCAATCAGGCTCATGCCTGAGGTCGAATTTGTGATTGTATCGGCATCAATTCCAAGAGCAGACAGAGCTGCAACTATCAAACCGGCAGACGCTGCATTACCTACCGTTCCATCTTCTTCAAACTTAGCTTTTATTGCATTTACCGTTTCAGAAGCAGCCGCCTTTACGCTCTCATTTGTCGAATAATAAGGCGCGAGCGCAAGAAGCATAGGTGAAGCTCCGTCAAAGCCCCGTGTTGTATCCTGCCAACTTGATTTATTTTCAATCGCAGCATTTATGAGATAATTGAGCTGTTCTTCGCTGAGATAGTCTCCTTGCTGCATCGCTATGATAACATAAGGCAGTATATATATATTGGTTACGCTTGAGTCTTTTTTGTCTATAAGCGCCTCTAATTTGTTTACCAAATCTAAGTTTGCATTGCTTGACGTTTTTACCTTCTCCGGATCATAACCCAAGGCTCTCAGAGCTATGATATACTTTGCCAATTCTCCGGGATTTTCAGTCACCTCTGCACTCGGTATGATTGTCGCCAGGAACTCTTGTATTTGCTGCTCGGATAAAGCGTTTGTTGTATTTGGATACAGAGCTTTATACGCAGCCATGTCAGCCGCAAACCAGGGTGCATTTGCGTCAGAAGCTATGCCTTTTGCAGCATATTTAGCAGCAATTCCATTTATAAGATCATCATAAGTTAAACTTTCTCGTACAATAACCTTACATTGCGCTTTGAAACTTCCATCATCAGTAGTTACTGTTATGGTTGCATTTCCTGCACTCACTCCTCTGACAAGTCCGTTATCATTAACAGCTGCTACGTTAGAATTACTGCTTGTC
>CAVIBE010000180.1:0-2841 GCA_963640885.1 Oscillospiraceae bacterium
GCACGGCTCTATGGACGACACTACGCTCAGAGAGCTGAATGACAGGCTCAATTATCTTAAAAATCTTGAAAGCAGAAAATCCGAGGTTCTAAATGCGATAGAGGCTCAGGAAAAACTGACAGACGAACTTGCAAAAGAAATTGAGGCCGCTAAGACCTTGTCCGAGGTTGAAGATCTGTACAGACCTTACAAACAGAAGAGAAGAACAAGGGCGACGGTTGCTAAAGAAAAAGGGCTCGAACCGCTGGCAGCTCTGATATATTCTCAGGTGTCGACACTCCCTTCTCTTTCGGAGTTGACAAACGTATATATAAATGTAGAAAAAGGTGTCAACTCTTCAGAAGAAGCTCTTCAGGGCGCTTCCGATATCATCGCCGAATTTATTTCAGATTCGGCTATAATAAGAAAAAAGCTTCGAGAATACATGATGAAATTTGCAGTTGTACATTCATCAGCCGCAAGCGATGAGGACTCTGTATATCATAATTACTATGATTTAACTCAGTGCGTGCAAAAGCTTCACGGGCATCAGGTTCTTGCGCTTAACCGTGGTGAAAAAGAGGGCTTTCTCAAAGTTTGCATAGAAGTCGATGAAGACAAAATCATGGAACTGATTTTTGCGGAAGTTATTTCCAGTAAAGGTGAGGCTGCTGAATTTGTAAAAGCTTCTGCACAAGACTCATGGCATCGCCTTATTTCTCCATCTATGAATAATGAAATTCGCAGCCTGCTCAGCGAAAGCGCAGCCGAAGGAGCAATTCACAATTTCGCGATTAATTTGAAACCGCTGCTAATGCAGCCTCCGGTTAAAGGTCATGTGACTATGGGGCTTGACCCGGGATATAAAAATGGCTGTAAAATTGCTGTAGTCGATGCGACCGGAAAAGTGATCGATACCTGTGTGGTCTATCCTACTTTCGGCGAAAAGAAAAAAAGAGAGGCAATAGACAAACTCTCAGCATTTATAAAAAAATACAAAGTTGAGCACCTTGCCATAGGCAATGGCACTGCTTCGCGCGAAACCGAGCAGATGGTCGTGGAAATGATACACGAATTAAAAGAACCTGTTTCATATATGATAGTAAACGAAGCCGGCGCCTCAGTGTATTCCGCTTCAAAGCTCGCGGCCGAAGAATTTCCTCAGTTTGACGTCAACCTGAGAAGCGCGGTTTCAATAGCCAGACGACTTCAAGACCCTTTGGCAGAGCTGGTCAAAATAGACCCCAAGGCCATAGGTGTGGGGCAATATCAGCATGATATGCCTCAAAAAAGATTGGATGAAACTCTATCTGGCGTGGTCGAAGATTGCGTAAACTCAGTCGGCGTTGACCTTAATACCGCCTCGCCTTCTCTGCTTCAGAGAGTTTCCGGGCTTAGCGTTGCAACTGCCAAAAATATCGTTGCTTATCGGGAAGAGCACGGCGCTTTTTCTGAAAGAAAGCAGCTTCTCAAGGTTGCCAAATTAGGAGCAAAAACTTACGAGCAGTGTGCCGGATTTCTTAGAATTCCGGGTGCGGCGGAGCTTCTTGATAATACAGGAGTTCATCCCGAAAGCTATCCTGCCGCAAAAAAGCTCATTTCAATCTGTGGGTTTGATGCGGATAAAATAACAAAAACTGAGTTTCCTATCGTCTCGGAAAAACTTAAGCACATAAATGAAAGAAAAGCTGCTGAGGAATGTGGGGTCGGCGTACCTACACTCAAAGATATCGTCAAGGAATTGCTTAAACCGGGCAGAGACCCCCGTGAGGAGCTGCCGGCACCTATACTGCGCACGGATATTCTTGAAATATCTGACCTCAAACCGGGAATGACGCTGAGCGGAACCGTGAGAAATGTCATTGATTTTGGAGCCTTTGTCGACATTGGCGTTCATCAGGACGGACTTGTTCACATTTCTGAAATAACTGACAGATATATAAAACATCCGTCTGAAGAACTTTCTGTAGGTGACGTTGTTAAGGTGTCGGTTCTCTCAGTCGATGAAAAGAAGAAGAGAATATCGCTTACCATGAAATCAATTTCGTAGAAACAGGGCTGTGTTTAATTGGCATTCCGATACGAGACCAATATACTGATTGCTATCGCAATTCTCAGTTCTCAACTTGCGGGGATAAAAAAACCTCAAAACCGTTCGGTTTTGAGGTTAACTTTCGTGGTTGCGGAGAGAGGATTTGAACCTCTGACCTTCGGGTTATGAGCCCGACGAGCTACCAACTGCTCCACTCCGCGTCATTTAATTGGTGCCGGGGACCGGGGTCGAACCGGTACGAGATAAAATCTCACGGGATTTTAAGTCCCGGGCGTCTGCCAATTCCGCCACCCCGGCAAAAAGAAAATGGCTCCAAGGGTGGGGCTCGAACCCACAGCCTATCGGTTAACAGCCGAGTGCTCCACCATTGAGCTACCTTGGAACATTTTATCGCTTCGCATGTATCTCTCAGCGACAATAATTATTATACATATCCCGCAGGCTCTCGTCAAGCACTTTTTTATAAAATTTCACTTTTTCCCTCCGCCCGCGAAATGCCTTGGTGTCTAAGGGTTTTTCGTTCAGATTTACCCGTTTTCCCTATCGAACCAGCGTTAAGTTTATTTTATTACTTATGCTGCGCGATAAAGAGGCAAAAGTCTAATTTAAGTATAAAACAGGTAAAAAATAAGTAAAGCCCGGATTTTTTTATCCAAAAGTCTTGACCCCGGTGTTTAAAATTGATATCATAACCGAGTAAATATGTCTATGAGGGAGTAGTAAGTGTATTTATTACGTGGTAAGTCAACATCCCGACTTCACAAGTCTGGCTTATCTTAAATTACGAGACTCATATATATGTCAGTTAT
>CAVIBE010000181.1:0-2161 GCA_963640885.1 Oscillospiraceae bacterium
CACACCGCAAAGAATCATCACCACAGCGCCTGACAAAGATGCAGTAACATTGTGTACCCGGTCAGTCATTACAAAAAACATCGTAACAACGAAAATTATTATAGCAACAATCTGTGTAGTATCCATTAAATCACCGTCCTCGTCTAATATGTATTTGCATATAGCAAAACTTTATAGCAAGATAATAGCACCAACATTCACATATTTCCATAAGAAAAAAAATAAATTAAGAAATACTTAATACGCAAATCAGCGCCAAGCCCATAAAATCCATTGAAAATCACGCCTTTTAGCGTCTTAAAAAAATCACAGATAACCATAATTTTCTATAGTTTAACCTGTGATTTTTATAAGCTCATACTATTTAGTTAAATCTAAAAACTCGGCATTTACAAAATCCGCCAGATCTTGCGGATTAATCTCAATCTGAAGCCCCCGCTGTCCACCGCTGACATATATAGTGTCAAATAAAACAGCCGTTTCATCAATAAAAGTCGGATATTTCTTTTTCATGCCAACCGGCGAGCAGCCGCCCCTGATATATCCCGTAAGCCCCAGAAGCTCCTTCACGTGAATCATTTCCACACGTTTATTCTTTGTCTTTGAAGCCGCTTTTTTCAAGTCCAGCTCCTCCGCAGACGGTATGCAGAAAACATGAAGCCCGCCCGGCTCAGTTCTCGCTACAAGAGTTTTAAAAACCCTTTCAACCTCCAGACCCGCAGTTGCCGCAACATGAACACCGCTGACATCATTTTCATCGACCTCATATTCCCTGGCTATATATTCTATGCCCGCCTGGTCCAAAAGCCTCATCGCATTAGTTTTCGTCATTTTTCTTCCTCTCCGTTACTCCAACTCAAACGCGCCGCTGTAGAGCTGATAATATCTGCCCTTTTGAGCGATAAGCGCATCGTGATTTCCTCTCTCTATTATACGCCCTGCGTCAAGTACCATTATAACATCCGCATTCTGAACAGTGGAGAGCCTGTGCGCTATTACGAAAACAGTTCGTCCGTGCATAAGACTGTCCATGCCGCGCTGAACAATCGCCTCAGTACGAGTATCAATGCTCGACGTCGCCTCGTCTAAAATCATTACAGGAGGATCGTTTACAGCCGCTCTCGCAATAGACAGAAGCTGCCTCTGACCCTGAGAAAGATTTGCACCATCACCTTCAAGCACAGTATTGTAACCCTCCGGCAGCCTCGTTATAAAATCATGAGCATTGGCAAGTTTTGCCGCAGCAATGACTTCTTCATCAGACGCCGTCAGCCTGCCATATCGGATATTGTCCATAACAGTTCCCGTAAAGAGGTTTGTGTCCTGTAAAACAATTCCCAGCGACCTTCTGAGCTCGCTTTTCTTTATCTTTTTTATGTCTATCCCGTCATAGAGAATCGTTCCGCTCGAAATATCGTAAAATCTGTTTATCAGATTTGTTATAGTCGTCTTTCCTGCTCCCGTAGCTCCTACAAAAGCAACCTTCTGACCCGGCTCAGCATAAAGATTTATATCATGCAAAACTTCCTTGCCCTCATCATAGCCAAAATCAACATTATTAAATCTTACGTCGCCTTTAAGCTCAGTATATTTCACACTTCCGTCAGTCTGTGTTTCTTTCCATGCCCAGATTCCGGTTCTGCTCTCAGCCTCACAGAGCTTTCCGTCTTTGTATTTGGCATCCACAAGAATAACAGTTCCTAGGTCGTCTTCAACCTCTTCATCCATGAGATTGAAAATTCTCTCAGCACCGGCAAGCGCCATAGCGACAACATTTACCTGCTGAGCTACCTGGTTGACAGGCATCGAAAAGCTTTTCGTAAGCTGCAAAAAAGCAGCAATCGTGCCGAGAGTTAAGCCTCCTGCAACGCCGGATATCGCAAGCGCTCCACCGGCTATAGCAATTATTACATATTGAAGATTTCCCAGATTAGCCATGACCGGCATCATTATATTCGCAATCCTGTTTGCGGCAGTCGCATTCCGGCAAAGCTCTTCGTTTAATTGATCAAATCCTTCTATAGTTTTTTCTTCGTGACAAAATACCTTGATAACCTTTTGACCGGATATCATCTCTTCGATATATCCGTTAACTTCACCGAGAGATTTTTGCTGTTTGACGAAGAAAATTCCCGCCTTGTTGCCTATCTTGCCACTTATT
>CAVIBE010000181.1:2171-3074 GCA_963640885.1 Oscillospiraceae bacterium
CATTATAAAGACGGTCAGAACGATTATCAAAGTCAGCGGTATGCTCAAATAAAGCATTGCAGCAAATACGACTATTATCGTTGTCGCAGACGAAAACAGCTGCGGAACAGTCTGAGCTATCATTTGTCTTAGCGTATCCGTATCGTTAGTATATCGGCTCATGATGTCGCCATAGTGGTTGGTATCAAAATATTTGATAGACAGCTTTTGCATATGTGAAAACATCTCGTCTCTGACCTGCTTGAGAATACGCTGCGCCACTACAACCATTATCCTGTTGTAAAATAAAGTTGCCAGTACTCCGGCAGCATAAATGCACGCCATCACAATCAAAATCTTTATCAGCCCCGTGAATACCGGGTTTGTCATTTTCGTTAGCGGCACTATATAATCATCAATCAGAGTTCCCATGAACATCGAGCTTGCCGCAGATGCAAACGCACTTACTAAAATCAGCAGCATTACCAAAATCAGGCGATATTTGTACTTTCCAAGATAAGACATGAGCCTGTTCATGGTTTTTTTAGCATCCTTTGGACCGCTGCCCTTAATTCTTACACCTCTTCCGGGGCCGTGACCCGGTCCCCTGCGTCCTTCATTATCCTTCAAGACCGGCACCTCCCTTTTGCTGAGACGTATATGCCTCTTTGTATATATCGTTGTTTTTCAAAAGCTCCTCGTGAGTTCCGATTCCGTTAATCTTGCCGCCGTCAAGAACAATTATCTTGTCAGCGTGCTCAACCGACGAAATTCTCTGCGCTATTATCAGCTTTGTCGTATCAGGAATTGCTTCCCCGAACATATGCCTTATCTTAGCGTCAGTAGCAGTATCGACCGCACTGGTCGAGTCATCCAATATCATTATCTTAGGCTTTTTCAGCAACGCTCTCGCTATGCAAAGTC
>CAVIBE010000182.1:0-3184 GCA_963640885.1 Oscillospiraceae bacterium
ATACATAGTTACTACAAAAAAAATAGTAGCTGTAACAGGTCCCGGCCCTGGTAGCGGCAAGCTTGCCACCTGCCTCAGCCAGCTTTATCACGAAAATAAACTCGGAAGAAAGGTTTGCTATTCAAAATTTGAAACCTTCCCTGTATGGAATATTCCGCTTAAACATCCGCTGAATGCCGCTTATGAAGCTGCAACTATAGATATCAAAGATGTAAATATGATAGACTCTTATCATCTTGAGGCTCACGGTGTTATGGCTGTAAATTACAATCGTGATTTGGAAATTTTCCCGGTAATAAAAAGAATCATAGAAAGGATTACCGGCGAAGAATCAATTTATCAGTCTCCTACTGATATGGGTGTAAACCGAATCGGATTTTCTATAATTGATGATGACGTTGTAAGAGAAGCTTCTCTTCAGGAAATAATCAGAAGATATCTCATCGCAAAATGCGATTATAAAATAGGAAAAATTTCAGACGAATCACTGAAAAAGGCTAAGCTTTTGATGGATGATTACAACCTTAAAGAAGAAGGCAGAGTGGTTGTTGCTCCTGCCCGCGAAAAAGCTGCTGCCGTAAATGCTGACAGAGATGATGATGACCAGCTTGCTGTTATGGCTATAGAGCTTCCTGACGGAAATATTGTCACCGGCAAGAGCTCAAGTGTAATGGATGCTGCTTCGGCATGTATACTCAATGCTATAAAGGAGCTTGCGGGGCTTGCGGACGAGCTTCATCTCATTTCGCCGGTTGTTCTCGAACCAATACAATATCTGAAGTGCCATGTCAGAAGAAAAGAGAGCAGTGCTATGGATTTGGGTGAAACGCTCACGGCTCTGACAATTTGTGCGGCTACAAACCCGACCGCTCAGGTTGCGCTTGAAAATCTTTCCAAGCTCCGTGATTGCATTGCTCACAGCACGATGATGCTTACCAAGAGTGCCGAAATGACTTTGGTAGATTTGGGAATTGATTGCACCTGCGATCCTCAATTCCAATCCAACAATTTATTTTATGTATAATAAAAGGAACGACCACAGGTCGTTCCTTTTGAAAAATTACGTAAAAATATCCAGAATTTACGCGGAACGGTTATGAACCGTTCCCCATTACATATTTCCCAGATAAACATATTTGAGATATTTTCTCGCTATCTTTTCAAGCTCAAACATAAGACCTTTATCCGTCGGCTTTTTATCAAGCACCTTATACATCGGGAAAAACCTGCTGATATGAAGCGGCATCTGAGGATTTACGCTTGCCAGCCACGAAGCCGCCGCATCCAGCTCCTCCACAGAATCATTTTCACCCGGAACAACCAGCCAGCTCACCTCAACATGACAGGCCCTATCCGCCACCTCAATGCTGCGCTTTACCGCCTCAAGACCGCCCCCGATCTTCTTGTAGCCGTCCTCATTGAAATATTTCAAATCTATATTCATCGCATCAATATACGGCAGCAGCCTCTTCAAAGGTTCTTCATTTATATAACCGTTAGTTACCATCACATTTATCAGACCGTTTTTCTTAGAAAGCTTCGCCGTGTCAAGCATAAAATCATACATAGTCACAGGCTCGTTATACGTAAACGCCAGACCGATATTTCCTTGAGACTTGTACGAGAGCGCCACATCAACAACCTCTTTAGGGTCAGTATCCATCATCTCAATTTCTTCCTGAGCAGCCATCGAAATATTGAAATTCTGACAATGAGGACACCTCATATTGCACCCGTTCGCACCAATAGACAGTATTTTACTTCCCGGATAAAAATTCCTGAGAGGCTTTTTTTCAATAGGGTCGAGACAAGCAGCCGTCAGCAATCCATAATTTACATTTACTATTTTGTCGCCAACATTACCTCTTACGCCGCAAAAACCCCTTTCGCCCTCATCAAGAGAACAATTCCACGGACAAATTGTGCATCTCACCTTACTCATTTATGTCTCACCACTTCAAATCTTTTTATTTCAAAACCAGAGGATTTAGGTATACCCGCTTTTTGAAGCGCAATAGCAACCTGCTGCTCAACCGTATTTATCCCCTCCAAATCAGGCAGCAGCAAACCTTGTGCGCAGCCCATTCCGACAATAATGCCGTATTTTTTAGGGTCTAACATCTCAACTGAGTTGACTTTTTCCGCCGCACCAATAACATCTACGCTTATTTCAATCTCATCAAGTTCATGCTCTTTAAGCGCATCAAATCTCGTATCGCCAAAGCCAGCCGCCAACGCATTATTTATTATCTCATCCGCTATACAGCTTTCAGCCGGCTTGATAGTTCCCATACAGCCCCTGAGCCTGCCATCTTTTTTGATTGAGACAAATACACCCGCACTGTTTTCCGTCATTTCAGAAGCAAGCTCGTCCGGTCGCTGCAACTTACACCTTTTCTTCAAAAATGATTCCAAAGACTTTCTTGCGAGCTTAACATATTCATCCTCAGCTTCCCTTATTCTCTCCAGCTCAGCATTTTTATCGTCAAGATACTGTTCGAGGAAATTCCTGTTATCATCTTCGCCCAGGATTTCAAATCGGCAAACAGCATATCCGACTCCAAGAGGACCTTCATAAGATAAAAAGTCAGGTTTTACAGCAGTTCTGTCAAGTATTCCTGCCATTATTACAAAACCTCTCATCCCGCATTCACCGGCAGCATCACAAAATTCTTCGTTAAAATCAAGAAAATCTCTGAAATCTCCATTTGCCATGTCCATAGTAACCCTGACGTCAAACTGAGGTCCCTCAGGCGCAAATTCATAAGGTCCGTAGCTCATAAGCTTATGCGATAAGTCGCCGCTGGCAATAACAACCACATTTTTTCCTGATTTTTCAACCGCATTTTTTATACACATGCCAAAAGCATAGTGCTCCTTCAAAGTCAGTCCCGAAATTCCGATTCGGCATATTTTGTAATCTTTCATGTATTTGTTCAGAAAATACAGAGGAACCATGGTGCCCTGATCCAAAGACTTATCCTGCTCTCCGAGAGTCCCCGCCGAAACGTTCATTTTCTGAGATTCTTCCTCTATTTTCGATACAAGCTCAGTATCATATCGAGCCTGCATCGCAACATTTGGAAAGCCATAGTCGGCAAAATCACCGAAAGTTTTCTCACCCGGCGAAATATGAATATAGTCCGAATACATAATCGAATGCGGAGTGAGAACTATTATCGTT
>CAVIBE010000183.1:0-3836 GCA_963640885.1 Oscillospiraceae bacterium
TCCCTGTATTGTTATTGCAAGCACAGGTTCGGCTTTGAGAAAAATAATGCCAAAGCAAAACTTTGTTGCAAATGTTTTGACTTTAAGCTCAGATACGCAAATTTCCATGCAGGCTTTGAAGGAGAGGCTCGCCGAGCTGGGTTACGAAAGAGCGCCGGCTATTGATATAAAAGGGCAGTATAGCATACGCGGCGATATCGTGGATATTTTTGCCTATGACAGGCAAAATCCGATCAGAATAGAATTTTTTGACGACGTTGTAGACTCTATCAGAGAATTTAACAAAGACACTCAGCGATCTTTGGATAAATTGCAATCAGTATCGATTTATCCGGCGCTTCAGCTTTTGTATGACAAAGACAGGGCAGAAAAAGCCGCTGAAAAAATAAGGCGCGCATATACGGCGCAGGCGAAAAAACTTGAGCCTGAGGCTGCGGAAAGAATGTTGATGCGCAGAGACCGCATAATTGAGAATATAGAAACCGGCTCAAACAATCAGGGGATTTCCAATCTTATCACTTATTTTTATGATACTACGGAAAATCTGATTGATTATATGTCTGAGGACGGAATTGTAGTTGTTGATGATTTTGACAGGGTGCGTGAGCGGGTAAAACAGAGAGAAAAAGAGGCGAGAGAAGACTTCAAGCTCATATTGGAAAGGGGCGAGGCTGCTCCGGGCGATTTTGAGTTTTTTACCAAGATTAAGGAGTTTAACGAGATGATAAACAAAAAGTCTCGTTTGACTTTCATTATAACTGCGTTTACGACCGCATTAAAGGGCGTTGAAGCGCTGAGAGAAGTAATCTCTGTAAGGACAAAGGCGCTGCCGTCTTACGTGGGAAATATGGATGCGTTTCTCTCGGATGTCAAATCGTATAAAAAGAATGGCTTTGAGGTTGTCATAATATGCTCGTCTGAGGAGCGTCGTGAAAATCTGAAAAATTTCCTGTTCAGAAATGATGCTTTTGCGGATAAGATAATTTTGGGAAATCTTACGGCTGGCAGCGAATATACGGATGAAAAGCTTGTGCTTATTTCTGATGGGGATATTTTTTTGAATCGCAAGGTGAGAAAAAACCGGGCGAAAAGAAAGAATGCCAGCCCGATAAAATCTTTTGTTGAAATAAGGCGCGGCGACTATGTTGTTCATGAAAATCACGGAATCGGCAAATTCCTTGAGATACATCAGCTCGAAATTGATGGCGTAAAAAAGGATTATTTAAAAATAAAATATGCCGGCGATGATATGCTGTATGTGCCTGTAGACCAGATGGATTGTGTGCAGAAATACGTGGGCGGCGATGTTTCTGCGGTAAAGCTTAACAAGCTGTCCGGTCCGGAGTGGAAAAAGACTAAACAAAAGGTTAAAACTGCGATTGAGCAAAATGTCAGGGAGTTAATGGAGCTGTCGGCGGAGCGAAAGTCTGTTGCGGGTTATGCTTTTCCTGAGGATTCTCTCTGGCAGAAGGAATTTGAGGATGCGTTCCCGTTTGTGGAAACTGAGGACCAGCTCCGATGTAGCGTGGAAATAAAAAGGGATATGGAAAAACCGGTTCCTATGGAGAGGCTTCTTTGCGGCGATGTAGGTTATGGCAAAACGGAAGTGGCTGCGAGGGCGGTTTTTAAGTGTGTTGCGGCTGGAAAGCAGGCGGCGATTCTTGTGCCGACGACGATTTTAGCGGACCAGCATTACAGGACTTTTAGGGAGCGTTTTGAGGCTTTTCCATTTAATGTTGAAATGCTCAGCCGTTTCAGGACTGAAAAGCAGCAGAATAAAATTCTGGCGGATTTGAAAAAGGGTCAGGTTGACATAATAATAGGTACGCACAGGCTTTTGTCAAAGGATGTGGCTTTTAAGGATTTGGGGCTTTTGATAATTGATGAGGAGCAACGCTTTGGTGTTCGTCACAAGGAAACTTTAAAAATGCTGCGAAAAAACGTTGATGTGCTGACGCTTTCGGCTACGCCTATCCCCAGGACGCTTCATATGTCTCTCATAGGTGCGCGGGATATGAGTCTGATTGAGGAGGCTCCGGAGGACCGTTATCCTGTTCAGACGTATGTGGTTGAGCAGGATGATTTGATAATAAAAAGTGCGATAATGAGTGAGATGGATCGGGACGGTCAGGTCTTTGTGATTTTTAATCGTGTAAACGAGATTATGCGTGTTGCCGAAAAGATACGTCGTTTAGTGCCGGAGGCTGTGGTGAGTGTCGGTCATGGCAAGATGAATGAGGAGGCTTTGGAAAATGTGGTGGTTGATTTTATCGAGCACCGCAGTGATGTTCTTGTTTGTACTACTATTATAGAGACTGGTATTGATATGCCTAATGCGAATACGATGATTATTCTTGATGCTGACAAATTCGGCTTGTCGCAGCTGTATCAGCTAAGGGGTCGTGTGGGGCGTTCAAATCGCATTGCCTATGCTTATCTTATGTATCAGAAGGATAAGGTTCTGACTGAGGTGGCGGAAAAAAGGCTGACTGCGATAAAGGATTTTACTGAGCTGGGCGCCGGATTTAAAATTGCGATGCGGGATTTGGAGCTTAGGGGAGCGGGAAATATTCTCGGAACTGAGCAAAGCGGCCACATGGTTACTGTGGGATATGAGCTTTATTGCAAGCTTTTGGAAGAGACGATGAGTATATTCAAGGGTGAGAGTTCTTCGCAGGAGCTGCCTGAGACGGTGATTGAAATGGATTTTAATGCATATATTCCTGACACTTATATTGAGGATGAGATGCAGCGAATTGAGATTTATCACAAGATTGCGGTAGTGGAAAGTGAGGCTGACAAGGTGGAGCTTATTGATGAGCTTATTGATCGTTTTGGTGATGTGCCGCGGGCTGTTCAAAATCTGATTGATGTTGCACGGATTAAGGCGGTTGCGCGAAAGCTTGGGGTTGAGAAGGTTGTTGAAAAACAGGGGCAGGCTGTTATCTCTTTCTTTGATCAGAACAGGCTGAATCCTGAGATGATTTTGAATATGGTTAATGTGGTGGGCTCAAGGGCGCTTTTGAATGCCGGCCGCAAACCGTTTATCAAATACAAAATTGCGAATAAAAAAACCGGAGCGGAAGAAATATTGTCTCTTTTAAACGCGCTGAACGCGTAAAAATGCGCTTGCGTGCCGTTCCGCCTCTGATTTTAGTATCATCATGGTCATAAAAAAATAACGTCCTCGTTTGCCAATTGAGCGTTATTTTCTAAAAAAACCGATTGGCATAACCGTTCGCGGTCTTGCCTTTTCTACCTGCATTATACAATTTTCCCATCCTATGCGCAAGGAAAATTTGCTTTTTTCCGTATTTCCTTAACGTGCATTTTTCAACGTTTTTCGTAGGGAACGGTTCGTAACCGTTCCGTTTGGAATGGATCGCGACCTGTGGGGTCTCCGCGACACAGGCCTTGCAGTCGTACGGACAACGACTGCGCCGACCTATGCCGCCTCCGCCCCTTATATAATTCGCGTATCGAATGCCCCTGAATGCGCATTTTCCAACGTTTCGTCGTAGGGAACTGTCCGTGACTGTTCCGTTTGGAACGGTTCGTAACCGTTCCGCGAACGTTTTTGCATAATCCCCGCACCGTTTCGTAAACCTGCGCCGCGCCTTGCCGAAAATTTTTCTCTAAATATTTCATTTGTATTTCATTGCCTTGACATATGTCGGCTTTTCCTTGAAATTCAAAAAAATTATGTTAAAATGTTTTTGAATATAAATTTTTTGAAACGATTTACAAATTGCCAAATTGGGGGTTGACAGATATGATGATTAGGTCATACTCTAAAGAGCAGAGCAGAGCAGAGCAGAGCAGAGCAGAGCAGAGCA
>CAVIBE010000184.1:0-3609 GCA_963640885.1 Oscillospiraceae bacterium
AAGAGCTTAAAAAGAGTAAAATCAGAATCGATGAGCAGGAAAAAAGTCTCGAAAGTTTTGAGAAAAGAAAACAAAATCTTGAAAATGATGAGGAAAAAATAAAATCAGAGCTTGGATTAAAAGAGAAGGAGTATGCAGCCGCATCGCAAGAAGCGTCTTGTAAATTAGCTGAGATAGAAAAAAAGAAAAGCGATGTGCTTCAGCTTCACAGCGGAATAAGCATAGGCGAGACTGAAATATCGGGTCTAAACGCGCTTATGGAAGGTCTTGAAAAAAGGCGCTCAAAGCTCAACTGGGATTTGACACAGTCGGAAAAGACTATCGCCGGGCTTAACAATAATATCGAGCAGTCTGAAGCAAAGCTCAGTGAAAATAGCGTAATAAGAACAGAGACTGCCGAAAAGCTGGACAAGCTCAAACAAAATATCGGCGAAATGAAGCGCAGATATACAGAGCTTATAAAGGCTTGTGAAGCGCTTGAAAACAGGAAGCATAAGGCTTTAACCAAAAGAGAGCTGCTTCAGGGTTTTGAAAATTCGTATGAAGGTTTCGCTTATGCTGTAAAATTCATAATGGGAAATTCTTCGCGCCTGAGAGGAATACACGGCGTTGTCTCTGAGCTGATAGACGTTCCTAAAGGATACGAAGTAGCGGTGCAGACTGCGCTTGGCGCAGGAATGCAAAATATAGTCTGTGACAATGACAAAGCGGCGGCTGATGCGGTCGAGCTGCTTAAAAGAGAAAGAGCCGGGCGTGCGACTTTCCTTCCGATAGGAAGCATAAGAGGCGGGCGAAATGCCGCTTTTGGAAATGATGCACAGAGCCTGAGAAGCGAAAAAGGATTTTTGGGATTTGCTGCTGAAATCGTTAAATATGACGAAAAATATGCCAAAATTGCGGAATATCTTTTGAGCAGAACCGTTATTACCGATAATATCGAAAGTGCGGTAAGATTATCAAAAATATATCGCTTTGGAATCAGATTTGTTACTCTTGAGGGTGACGATATAAATCCGAGCGGCGCGATAACCGGCGGACGGATGAAAAACAGCGGCCCGAATATATTTGAAAGAAAAAATGAAATAAAAACTCTTAGTGATGAAATCGCTGATTTAACAAGAGAAAGCGAAAAATTTGCTCAGGAAGCAAAAAAAGCTGATGCTGAAATAAGACGAGCGTCAGAAAGCGAGCTTGAGCTTGAAAATCTTTTGAAAATAAAAGAAAGCAGCCTTATCAACATAAAATCGGACGCAGATATGCTTAAAGCTCAAAAAGCTTCGCTTAAAGATAATATTCAGCGTTGGAAACGTGAGCTTGAAGATATAAATCGCGAATCAGAAGAAACTCGCGGGATGATAGCTGATATTCGTACAAAAATTGTTGATAAAATGTCTGAGATAAAGGCAGGAGAGGGCGTCGTAGACGAAGAAATAAAAGCTTACGAATCATCGAGAGCTTTTGCTGATTCTCTTATGGAAGAGATAAACAAATTGAAGATAAAACTCTCGTCTGTAATCAGCGATAAAAGATTTTCTGAAGAAAATATCACAAAGAGCAGAATTGAGATTGAAAACATAAAAAACGAAATGTCGCGGCGTGAGAAACGCAGTCTTGAGCTGAGAGCTTTGCGCGATGAAGCGACGAAAAATATAGAGTTCTTTCAAAATGAGCTGAGGCTGTCTGAAGAGAATTATAATAAAATAAGTGAAAGCTCAGAAAAGACGAAAGCTGAAAGAGACGAGCTGAATGTTCAAAAAAACGAGCTTGAAAAGTACAGCAGAGAGCTTGAAACAAGGATAAATGCTGAAAAATCAGGCTGTCATGAAGCGGAGCTGAAATTTGCCAAAATCGAGGCTCAGCTTGAGGCTATAAAAAACAGGCTTTGGGACACCTTTGAAGTCAGCTTTTTAGAAGCTCAGTCTATGAAAATCGAGGGATTTTCGGCGACGGCGGCTCAAAGAGAGTCAAGAGAGCTGAAAAATCGCATGAGAGAGCTTGAACCTGTCAATATCGGCGCTATTGAAGAGTACAAACAGGTTTCTCAGCGTTACCGTTTTATGAATGAGCAGAGAGGTGATCTTACCGGCGCAATAGAATCTCTGAATGGGATAATAAAAGACATGGACCGAAATATAAATTTGAGGTTTATGAAAAGCTTTGAAGAAATTTCGGCTGAATTTAAAGTTGCTTTTGAGGAGCTGTTCGGCGGCGGCACTGCGCAGCTGAGACTTGAAAATACGGAAAATATTCTTGAATGTATGGTTGAGATAATTGCACAGCCTCCGGGCAAAAAACTTCAGAATATAAACCTGCTTTCGGGCGGCGAAAAATCGCTTACAGCAATCGCGCTTTTATGCGCTATTCTCAAGGTAAAACCTACTCCGTTCTGTATTCTGGACGAGGTAGAGGCGGCTCTTGATGACCTTAACATAGGACGATTTGTCGAATATATCAGAAAATTTTCCAATGTTCAGTTTATCGTCGTAACTCATCAAAAAGTTACAATGGAAAAAGCTGATGTTATATATGGTATAACAATGCCCGAAAAAGGCGTATCAAAAGTAATCTCGCTGAAGATGAATCAGGAGGCTGCCATATAAGAGCAATTTGTTTGGCGGCTCATGGATTAAAATCAGCATTATTTATACAATAGGAAAGGAAATTTTATCATGTCGTTTTTTAAAAAACTGAGTGAAGGATTGAAAAAAACAAAAGAGAACATGGTCACTGCGTTTGAGGAGGCTTTTAAAACATATACAAAAGTTGACGCCATGTTCCTTGAAGAGCTGGAGGACATTCTCATTATGTCAGATGTCGGGATGGATACTGCTATGAAAATCAGCGACCAGCTCAAAGAAAGCGTTAAAAAACAGAAGATTGAGGATGTTGAAAGCGTTAAGAAAGAAGTTAAGCGAATAACTGCCGAAATTCTCAACAAAGGTGAGGATGCTCACAAACTTTCGGAAAATTATCCTCTGGTTGTAATGGTTATAGGCGTAAACGGAGTAGGAAAGACGACTTCTATCGCAAAGATAGCAAACGGTCTGAAACAGGAAGGGAAAACCGTTCAGCTTGTGGCAGGAGATACGTTCAGAGCTGCAGCTGCGCAGCAGCTTCAGATTTGGGGCGACAGGATTGGCATAAATGTAATCAAACACAAGGAAGGCTCAGACCCGGCGGCTGTTATTTTTGACGGAATACAGTCGGCTAAAGCGAGAGGAACTGATGTTATCATCTGTGATACGGCTGGCAGACTTCACAACAAAAAGAATCTCATGACAGAGCTTAATAAAATGAACAGGATTATTGACAGAGAATTTCCGCAGGCTTCAAAGGAAACTCTGCTCGTAATTGACGCAGCAACAGGACAAAATGCAAAATCTCAGGTAAAGGAATTCAGCGAAATAGCTGATATTACCGGAATTATACTCACAAAACTTGACGGAACAGCAAAGGGCGGAATAGTTATTTCTATTTCTGACGAATTTGATATTCCTGTAAAATATATAGGCGTTGGAGAAGGCGTTGACGATATGCAGCCTTTTGACCCGGCAGCTTTTGCCGATGCGCTTTTTGACGGGAGGGAGAACTGGTGAGCAAACCTATAGT